>NZ_CP061868.1:3953201-4256332 GCF_022646885.1 Priestia koreensis
TAATATCTTTTATTGCTAAAATTAGCGTATCGCCAATACCTTCTTGATTATAAAACAGATTCATGTGTTTACCTTCCTTTTTACTTTTTTCGATTCTTTCCAAGAATAAAGATCGGTTCTAGCTCCCCATTTTCATAGAGAAATGACAATGCCGTTACGGGCACATGACCACTCGCAAAAAAGCTCATTGTCATTTGAGCAAGCACGTCGTATCCAACCTCATTTTGAATATCACCGATGATTAATACATCCTGATGTGGAACAGCTAGCGTCATCGTTCCTGTAATCGTCTCTTCGGAAAACTGCTTTAAAAATTGGTCGTTTAAAATTCGGCTCGCATCATAGCCATCGTTGCTATTAACGAAGTAAAACGTATTTCCAGCTACCGTATCTTTTTTATACGTCACCTTTAAAGAGCGGAGATTAAACCTTGCCATCTCTCTAATCTTTGCTTCGGTCCAATTTTCTTTTTGCATCATTCGCTCATCAATTAATCGGTACGTACTTCCTAGATCTAATGCATAATAGATGCGTGTCTCAGCCGTATGATCATCATAAAAAAGAGAAATCTCATCTCTTGTTTCCGTTGGAAATGAAGTAGAGCGGATAACCGGAAAAATATTTTTCTCTTTTCCGGTTAACTTTTGCTCCTCGTTCATTACGTGAAGAGCTTCTCTAATATAATACACCATTTCTTCAAGGGCTGCTTCTTGTTTTTCCTCCCACTTGGCAATTAAACCCGGGATGGAAATAGTGATGCCTTTTTTCTGCTCCGCATGCTCCACTCGCAGTGTATCCTTTTCACGATCATAGGAAAAAGACCAATCAGAACCAGATAGTTTTTCTTCCAATAGCTTGCGCATTTTTAAGCTAGTCATTTTCATGGTCATCTTCCCCCTTTGCGCTTCAGTCAGCTAATCCATCAATGAATTCTTCAATTTGCTCTTGCGTCTTACGGTCCTTACTTACAAAACGACCTGTTTCCTCACCGTCTTTGTATGCAACAAAACTAGGAATACCAAACACGTTTAGCTCGATGCAAAGATCAATAAATTCATCACGATCAACATAATAGAATTTATAGTCACTGTATTTTTCTATTAGTTCTGGTAGGATTGGATCAATGAAACGGCAATCCGGACACCAGTCAGCTGAAAACATTAAAATATGTTTCCCTGTTTTGATTTCTTCTCTATATTGTTCAACGCTTGTTAGTTTTTCCATTTTTATTCCTCCTAAATAGGCTTTTCTTCTATTATTGCTAATCATATGAAACCATAATCTATTATGCCATGCAAGATTTTGCTTCTATCTGACAAGGGTAATAAAAGGATTCCCCTTATCAGTTTCACTTACTCCCCTCGCTCATAGTCGTATTGCCCGGCTAGTAGCTTTACGATATGAACAAACATTTCTTTTCGCCCAACCCAATTGTTTGTAAACACACCGATTGCACCTTCACGCTTGCTTAGATCACTTGTATGAAGAAGCTCATCCATCACGTGCCCTAATTCCATCCCACCTCGTACTTTTACCGCGAACTCATGAGGTAATAAAATTCTTGCTCCGCCTGCAATGATCGGGGCGTTTCCTTTCGTAACGAGCGCTCCCCAGTTACATAAAAACATGCCGTAATCTGTTTCAAGAACGCCCCCTTCAAGGCCAATTCCGATTTCGGCGTTTCCTTTTTCCAATGCATTTGCAGCTCGATTAATCGCACCTTGAATGGTTTCTTTATCCGTAAAAGGCTGTGCTGATACTTCGGATGGAACACTAAGATCAGTAAAAGAGCAGTCTTCCCAACTTGCTAATGCGGTTTGAACTGCTTCTACTTTCGCTGGATTTTTTGTACCAATGGCAATTTTCATTGTTGTTCTCTCCCTCTGGTCATGAAAAAATCGCCTTAAATGCCATTTCAGCAAAACAGCTAAAATGTGCAAGAAGGGCGATTTTTCAACTACTTTAGTCGCTTACAATTATGAATTTTGATGAATGGAAGCAAGCGTCGTACGGTCAGTTGCTCTTACAAGTCTCGTCACAAGCTCTTTTGCTGCCGCATAGTCATCAATATGAATCATGGATGCATGTGTGTGAATATAACGTGAGCAAATACCGATAACAGCAGAAGGAACTCCTTCATTCGTTGTATGGACACGCCCAGCATCTGTTCCACCTGGGGACACAAAATATTGATATGGAATGTTGTTTGTTTCAGCCGTATCTAAAATAAATTCGCGTATTCCTCTGTGCGTAACCATAGTGCGGTCATAAATACGTAGAAGTGCTCCTTTTCCAAGCTGGCCGAATGCCGTTTTGTCTCCGGACATATCATTAGCTGGACTTGCATCAAGCGCATAGAAAATATCTGGCTTGATCATGTTTGCAGCTGTTTGAGCACCACGAAGACCCACTTCTTCTTGCACAGTTGCTCCAGAATAAAGCGTATTTGGTAATTCTTCACCCTGTACTTCTTTTAGAAGCTCAATCGCAAGTCCACAGCCGTAACGGTTGTCCCATGCTTTGGCTAAAATTTTCTTTTCATTTGCCATTGGTGTGAACGGACAAATTGGAATGATTTGCTGACCTGGTTTGATGCCCATACGTTTCACATCTTCAGGATCATCTGCACCAACGTCGATTAACATGTTTTTAATATCCATCGGTTTTGAGCGCTGTGCATCCTCTAATAAATGTGGAGGAATCGACGCAATTACACCGATAATAGGTCCGTTGTCCGTAATCACTTGTACACGCTGTGCTAGAAGTACCTGACTCCACCAGCCACCGAGTGTTTGAAAACGAATAAGTCCTTTCTCAGTAACAGACGTTACCATAAAGCCGACTTCGTCCATGTGCCCTGCTACCATAACGGTAGGACCTTCCGAATTTCCCTTTTTCACGCCAAAAATACTTCCAAGGCGATCTTGTACGATTTCATCTGAATATTTTTCTAATTCTTGGCGCATAAAAGCTCGCACTTGATGTTCGTTGCCAGGTGCACCGGGTAATTCAGTCAAGGTTTTAAATAATGCTAACGTATCTTGATTCATGATATGTCCCCTTTATGTATATTGACTTTTCTTCTTTCATTGTACCGAAAACCGAATATTCTTTCCACTTTCCTGGTAATGGAATTGTTTAAAACTTAACAAATTCGCTTCCTTTTTGTATACTTTTTATATTCTCCCTATTTTCAGCTTGTCTCTTGTGTTTTATGAAACAAGCATACACGGCTTATCATAAGGAGAGAAATAACCTTTTATTGATGCTTTTTAGCTCTACCATTTATAAAAAACGAAAGCGAGTGACCAATATGAAATTGAAACATGTAGTGGCAGGATTCGCGGCTGGTTTTGTGAGCGCATACATCATTGAAAAGAAAAAAGCAGCAATTTCTTCTGGAGAAGCTCTTCAAATTGCGAAAAACGCCTTCAAAAAAAATGGAACCATTGATGGCTCCTGGATTCATACGACAACAAAGTTTTTTGAACAAAATGGTTTAACGTTTGAAGGCTATAACGGAGGAATTATTCGTACCGTTGATAACCTTCAGGAACATTATGAGTTTTTTATTGATAAAAGAAGCGGTGCCATTCTAGATTTGAAAACCGTATCATGACCGCTTTCTTTCGATTTTATCGATCAATTCATTGGAGTCATTCCATTTAACCGCTCGATAATACGCATCGTGATAAAAACTAAACCACGCGTTATGCTGAATGCCCCTTGGCGTCCACAGCTGTTTTTGAGCAACAGACGTCATTGGGTAATCATCATATGCCATCACCCACAGTATGTTCGCATGTGCGTGAGTTGCGAGTAAATCACCCATATGTAATAGCTGCTCTCCACCATCTTCTAGTAAAATAACAGCATGTCCATCACTATGCCCACCTGTATGGAACATGTTGATGCCTTCTAGCACTTCAATTTCTTCTTTAAAAGTAATCACCTGCTGTTGAATGGCTTCCCAATTTTCTTTCCAATAAGTATTACGGGATCTTATGTTTGGATTACGCATTTCGTTCCATTCCACTTCTGATACATAAACTTTCGCCTTTGGAAATACGGACGTGTACGCGTCATTTGTTTTAGCTGTCAACCCGCTCGCATGATCAAAGTGGAGATGAGTCATTAACACTTTGTCAATATCAAAAGCGCTCAGACCAAGCTTCTGAAGCGCATCTAACACATCAGATTCTTCAGTTACACCAAAGTTCCGAAGCTGCTTTTCATTTAGCTTTCCCTTTCCGATTCCGGAATCGATCAGGATATTTTCTCCTCTCGCTTGAATGAGTAACGGGTCCGTTCGCAATTCGATTTGATTTTTGTCATTTACCGGATACTTTTTAGACCAAAGTGGCTTTGGCACTACGCCAAACATGGCACCTCCGTCTAAATGATTGTTTCCTCCGTTTAGCCATGTTACTTGAATATCCCCTATTGATAACGTTTCCATTTCTCTTTCCACCCCCATGAAAATTTCCCTTTTATTGTATCATAAAAAAAGATCCCCTACTCTCTACAGAGCCAGGGGATTGTAATCAGTCATTTAGGTACTTTACTTCACAGCGATAAATGCGCTGACCTGCGTTTGAAAATTTCTCTTCGTACTCCGTCATTACATTTCCTTCAAAATCGCTTTTGTGAAGATCTAAACTTACGTATTTTAATAGCAGTCCATACTCTGAAAAGCTTGTCAGAGAGTATTCAAATAACCCTTGATTATCCGTTTTAAAATGAATTTCTCCGCCGTCAACTAAAAGATCTTCATATCGCTTTAAAAACGTTTTGTATGTTAAACGTCGTTTTGCATGACGGTTTTTCGGCCACGGATCAGAAAAGTTCAAATAAACGCGATCGACGTCGTTCTTTCCAAAAATATCATTTAACGTTGCCGCATCCACATTAAGTAGCTTCAAGTTAGGAAGTTCTTCTTCAATTAGACGATCTAATGCGACTACGATGATGCTCTCAAATAGTTCAATACCAATATAATTCACATCAGGATTTTGCTTAGCCATTCCGACTAAAAACTGCCCTTTACCTGTTCCAACTTCAATATGAATCGGGTTATCATTTCCAAATACTTTACTCCAGTTTCCCTTGTGAGATTCTGGATTCGGTACCACGTACTGAGGATTTTCTGCAATACGATCCTTCGCCCATGGTTTATTTCTTAAACGCATATTCACACCTCGTTAATTAAATAATTCGCTAAAAATAATCATAAAAATAACATCGTCCGCTGCTGACTCAGTAAAGGAGGTTCCTCTAACGGACATTGAACGATGCTCATATAAAGTATTTTCCGCTGGGAAAATACTTCAACATTCACGAATAAAGAGATAAGTAAAGCAAAAACTAAAATGATTACATTTGAAAGGATGTGGACGCGATGCCACTAGATTATTCTCATCAAATGGGCGTTTTAAAAGATATTTTATCTGATCACCAACTGGATTGCTGCGGGACAGCTTCCGAATGTGCTCAGGTTGGTCGCCTCATTGAATCTATGTTAGCCAATAGTACCACGAACGAAAGGCTAAAGGATACGTTACATCACATTTACGCGTATACTCAAACCGCGAAGGATTGTCCGGATTTGAATCAACACATACACACAAATCAGCAAAATTTATCTCAATGGGTAAATGAACTCTCTACCCTATCTTAACTTAAAGTAATTGCGCTAAGTATTTCTCCCAATATTGCATATCTTTGTGCTCTTGCTTGCTTTTATGCCATTGAATTTGAAGAATCGTTTGACTAATTACGTACCATTTCATTCGTTTTTGAAGGTTATCTGATAGCTCAATACCATAGGCTTGTAGCCACTCTTCCCAATTCTGCTCAGGAATGTACCAGTATAGAAGCAATCCAAGATCAATGGCTGGGTCTGCTATCATAGCACCGTCCCAGTCTATTAAATACAACTGCTCCTCTTCATTGAGCATCCAATTATTATGATTGACATCGCAGTGACAAACAACGTAATCGGTAGGGTGTACGGCTGCTAGATCTCGCTGCAGATATCGAACAGCCTGCTGAATCAATGGAATTTTCATCAATTCCACGTCAAGACGCGAGTAAATATCCTGAAGCACATGCTCAGGTAATAGCGGCACTTTCCCTAATCGTTTCAGCATATCTAACAATTCTTTCGAATGATGAATCTTACTTAATAAAGCCGTCACTTTTTCAGATGCCATGTCTTTTGGCTTTAGTTCACGACCTTTTAACCAATGTTGAGCCGTGATCACATCACCATTCTCCATCCGTCTTGTCCACACAAGTTTCGGTACAATTCCCTCTGCCGAAAGAACTGCCAAAAAAGGAGAAGAGTTTCGCTTCAGAAAAAGCTTACGCTCACTGTTTTGAGCAAAATAAGCATCTCCTGTGGCACCACCAGCAGGTGTGACTTCCCAGCCGCTTCCTAATATATTTTCCAACCAATTCACCTTCAATTTTAACTCACACATTTCATTTAAGGATTTCGTTTTCACTTAACTTATCTTTGTTTCATATGTCTATCTGATCGTCATTGTTTATTAAATAAAAAAGACGGCTATTGAGCATATCTATATCAATAGCCATCATCTATAGATTTTAGCTCTATTGTACTTTTCGCGTCAAGTAGTTGTCAGGTAATTTATTGATAAAGTGGCGCTTTGCTCACTCTCTTCCTAAAATCAGGACGCTAAGAGGTGGGACTTTGTAAGAGGATACCACCTCTTCTTCCTCTCCCTTTTCAAAAAAACGTTGATCTTTTACTAACACACGCCAGCGGTGATGATCGGGGAGTGAAAATTCTTGCTCTTTTAGATCATTATTAAACGTTAGCAAGAGCTCACTCCATTGACTAAATTCTTTTATATGCGTCAAATGATAGGCAATGACAGGTTCAGATGTCTGTAAAAACCGCACGTGCTGTTGGATGTGCGAACGGCTCGGAAGACGTAGCGCCATTTCTTGCTTTCGAAAGCGTATGAGTTTCTGAATAAATTGAACGTTTTCATCAAATTTTTCGCGCCTTTGCCAATCAATCTGGTTAATATAATCGGGGTCCTTATAGCTATTTTCCACCCCAAATTTGGTTCGATAAAATTCTTGTCCGCTATGCAAAAACGGAATGCCCTGAGCGAGTAACACCATTGATGTTGCGAGCGTATGACGCTTTTGACGAACGATTTCGGTTTCGTAATGATTACATTTGCTCATCTTATCCCAAAGCGTGTGGTTATCGTGTGACTCAACATAGTTAATACTTTGGAACGGCTCGGTAAAAAGGTATTTTCCGTATTTTTCATAGGCGACGCTTCCACTTAATGATTGCTTGACATCGTTTTTACGATGGAGATGTCCAAGCGCATACCCCCGATCATAAATATTAAATGTACTGCCCTTCACACAATCCCGAAACTGATCATTAAACTGTGCAATTCTAGGAATTTTATCTGCGTTGTAAAGCGTCGCTTTTCGATCATACGGAAGCGGAGTATTAAGGTCCCAACCTTCACCTAAAAGTAAAATAGTTGGATCAACTTTGTCTGTCAACGCTCGAATCGCATTCATCGTTTGAACGTCCAATATTCCCATTAAATCAAATCGAAATCCATCGACGTGAAATTCGGTGAGCCAATAAGTAATAGAATCGATTATGAATTTTCTCACCATATTTCGTTCTGATGCAAGATCATTTCCAACTCCGGTCCCATTTGACGGCATTCCGTAGTAATCATGTCGAAAATAATAGCCAGGAACAAGCTTCTCAAACGATGACGTTTCACGAACGTACACATGGTTATACACGACGTCCAAAATAACCCGCATACCGTTTTGGTGAAGAGCGCTAATCAATTTCTTTAATTCATTCACTCGTGCGTAACCATCGCTTGGATTTGACGCATAGCTACCTTCAGGAACATTGAAATACAGCGGATTATATCCCCAATTATACTCTTTTAAAGGGTCCGTTTCGTCCACGCCACCGTAATCATTCACAGGAAGGAGTTCAATATGAGTAACGCCGAGCTCTTTTAAATAAGTAATACCTGTTGAGTAGCCGTTTGATGTGGCCGTGTTTTCTTCCGTAAATGCATTGTACGTTCCTCTTGCCTTTATCCCACTATGTGGGGAGATCGAAAAATCACGTATATGCGTCTCATAAATAATCGCATCCGTTAGAGCTGCTAGAGGAGGTCTGGGGGCAATCGTTTGTTTTGAACGCGATAAATCAATAATTATCCCATATTCACTGTTTGCGGTAAGCCCTCTTGCATAAGGATCTACGGCTTCTGTCCACGTACCATTTATCCGAACAAGATACGTATAGAGATAACCATCTAAGTGCTTAGGCTCACACCACGCCCATACTCCCTTTTCACCTCTCATCATCTCTCTCAGCTTCTCCTCTTTCGTTTCAGGATGAAGAATCTTTGCTTTCGCTTCGGTTGCACTCGGTGCCCATAGCTTAAACACTGTTTCTGTCTTTGTTAACGTAACACCTAAATCTGAACCGGTATAGAAAAATAGTTGATCAAATTCTGGTGTGCGAATAACTGCTCCAATTTGCAGATCTGTTCGCCTAGACCTTGAATCAATAATTTCATACGGCCTTCCAATTTCAATGGGGAGAGTAGTAATACATTCATATTTTTGCATATTAGGAAGATGGATCGTTCTCGCAATCGGAAGTTGGACCTGTTCATTTTGTTCCATTAAAAAAAATGCGGTGGGCATTTCCTCTTCATAAGGTACTAAAATAGTGACTGTATCCATTGTATCTAGATAAGCTTCAAACTCACGTTTGGTGACGTCCATATGCTTCAGTCCTTTAATCGCAATAAAGTTATAAGCAATTAATGCTTTTTACTTTTACTATTGTATTCTATGTTTACGCTCTCGATTGTTGAAAATCCTCTGTGCGTTTTCATTTGTACTAGTATAAACAACTTTTATTGATTTCTATCACCACTCCCAGACAAACAAAAATACCCCTCTTAATCATGAGGGATACTCTTCTCATATTCGAGTCTCTGCGGTCGTTTGACTGTTTTTTAATAACGCATTCGCCGCCTTTAATTGACTATGCTTAAGAGGTGACACTGATTTTCGCGCTTTTTGAAACCATTTATCGTAGCTTCTTGCATCCACTAGCTCAATTCCATATGGTGGAGTTGGGCAGTCGAAATAACCATTTCGACTTAATAAAATGCGCTTAATTGGGATATCTAGACCGTTTGCTTCGTACAGACCTTGCACCACGCTCCCCATTCGATTGAGACTGAGAAGTGGATTAACGATTTTCTTTTGTTTCTCTTGAAACAGCTCCGTCCAAAAACGATCTTTCGAATATTGAAATACGCTTCCCTGGCGAGATTCCACAAGCGAAATGCACCACGTTTCCATCGGAGTAAGAACGATAATGTCTACTTCAACCGTTGCTTTTCTCACAACGAAAATAGGCTTATAGAGTATAAGGTATGTGTCAGGAAAACGTTGAAGCAAATAACGAAGCACTGAATCATGGTAAAAGCGGCGATCAACGTTTGAAATTTCAAACGCAGTAGAGCTTGCCCATTTAATTTGCATCTCCAATAAATTTTCTAAAAACAATACCTTTGCATCCTCGATCGTCTGTGGTTCTGTACTATATACGTGAAGGTCTTGGTCAACAGATTCGGGCTGTAAAAATACGTCTTCCTCCCCAGCCTCTTCAACTTCTTCTTTATTTTCTTTTTGAAAGTATCCCTTTATCGATTGGAAAAGTGATGCCTTTGGCTCTTCACTCTCCTCTTCCTCTTCATGCGGAAGAGTTAAAAACATCCCTGAATCAAACAGCATTTTGGCATGTTTCCAGTTTTGCTGTTTCAATCGAATAAATCGAGATGGGTATTCGTAAATATGTTGCTCATAACGTGAAATATAGTCTTGTAGCTTTAATAGCTGTGCCATGTTAATCTTCCCCTGATTAATTTTATGTACATTCTTCTCTCCCTCTTACTTATCGGATGTTGCAAACCTATTTTCATGAGTCATAACGCTCATCTTCTACACCGTTTATAAGGCGGCGTTATTTCCAAGTAAAAAAGTCTCCACCGCTTCGTATTTAGGCTGACGATCCATGTGAATACGATACAAATAAAATGCCTCAACGGAAAAAGATGAAGGAAAAATAGGCTGCTTGTGTTCATATTCTTTGATCGGAAAAGGCTCTTCACCTTGCCACTTTTTCGCAATGGTTACATGCGGCATATAAGGTCGGTTATCCGTTTGAAAACCGGAGTCATCACAAATCTGCTTTACCCTGCTTTGTAACTGATTCAATAGTGGCTCCTGCTCCACTCCAAGCCATAGTATACGAGGAGTCTCCTCTTTTCCAAATGTGTGCAGGTGCTTTGTCGTTAAGTCAAAAGCCGAAAAGCCTTGAGCGAATTCCTGTAAACGATACGTTAAACGCTCTAACGTTCTCGAATCGGCTTCTCCTAAAAACGAAAGCGTAATATGATAATCCTCAAGATGCGTCCATTGCTTAAAAGGCAATTGGCGCATTTGGCTCGATTTCCACTCTGTTAATTCCATTTGCAGCTTTGATGGTAGCGGAATCGCAATGAAAAAGTGTGTATGGATAGTCAACGATTTTCACTCATTTCTACAAATAATAAGGACTTTTATTCATATGTATTACCCCTATGATAACAGGATTATGAATTATTTTTATTATAATGCACATTTCTTTGGTCTATTACTATAAAAATACGGCTCTTCTTAAGAGAGAACGACATCCATTTCGCTTTCGTGCTCGATGAGAACCTATAAATGGGGCAAGATATGTTAGTATGGAAGATATACTTTAGAAAAAGGAATGAGCAGAAATGAAAGTCGTACAAAACATGGCCGATTTAATCGGCGAAACGCCTCTCCTTAAATTAAATAAACTCCAGCCTGAGGGAGGCGCTTCTGTTTATTTAAAGCTCGAGTTTTTTAATCCAAGCAAAAGCGTAAAAGACCGCGCAGCTTTTAACATGATTATCGAAGCCGAAAAGGCTGGGTTATTGTCAGCCAATTCTACAATTATTGAGCCGACAAGTGGAAACACAGGGATCGGACTTGCGATGAATGCAGCCGCGCGTGGATATAAAGCGATTTTAGTAATGCCCGACACGATGAGTCAGGAACGTATTAACCTGCTAAAAGCATATGGTGCTGAAGTGGTGCTAACACCAGGGGATGAAAAAATGCCAGGCGCTATTCGTAAAGCAGAGGAGCTTGCAAAAGAAATTCCTCATTCTTTTGTACCGATGCAATTTAGTAACGAAGCAAATGCAGATGCTCACAGAAACACTACTGCACTTGAAATCGTTGAAGCGATGAAGGAAATCGGCAAAGACTTGTCTGCATTCGTCGCAACAGCAGGAACAGGTGGAACAATTACCGGAACAGGCGAAGTATTAAAAGACCATTATCCTGACTTAACGGTGCACGTGGTGGAGCCAAAAGGATCTCCTGTCCTAGCTGGAGGAAAACCTGGAAAACACAAATTAGTCGGAACAAGTCCAGGATTCATTCCGAAAATCTTAAATCAAGATGTCTATAATGAAATTATGCACATTAAAGATGAAGAAGCGTATGACATTACAAGAAGACTTGCGGCTGAGGAAGGTATCTTAGTTGGTCCATCTTCAGGAGCGGCTTGCTTTGCTGCGTTGGAAGTCGCAAAGCGTTTAGGTCCAGATGAAGTCGTTGTATGTATTGCATGTGACACTGGTGAACGTTACTTATCAACAGATGTATTTTCGTTTTGAGCACTAAAAAGAGAGAATCCTTGACGGGCTTCTCTCTTTTCTTATTAAACGATTTTTCTTTTCATGCGATTACGCAGCTTAATTTCTTGAATTCGTCGGTACTTATTTTCTTTCATGCGCTGGTGAGTACGTTTTTCTGGATCAATGACGTAGGCAGACACGTCTCCTTTGTAGGATATCTTCTTAAACATCGCACGCAGTTCCTCATCTTTAATACGCCACGTATGACTTGAAGTATTCGCTTTTCGAATGATTAAATAATCGTATTGATCCCCCGCATAAATACGAAACCCTGCCTCAAGAGCTGCTTTTTGAAACTCGGTATCGGAGCGATTTGGTAGGTGCGGAAATTGCACGCTTTCAAATACCTTTTTTTGAATGAGCATGCTTGAGTCTGCCACATGTGGTACATATTGATTAACTTTTTTCCCTCCCGTTGACAGGAGTTCTTTGCTTCCCTCTAGGTAATAAAAGCATTCTTTTTTCCCTACAATGGCAGCGTTGGTCTTTTTCAGCACTTTCATAGAGCTCTCAATAAAAAACGGGGAATAGTAGTCATCGTCATCCAATTTGGCAATCACATCGTACGTTGCTTGATCGACTGCGAAGTTTTTACACTCCCCGACCGTCACGCTCTGAGGAACTTGATATACCTTCACATTCTGATATTGTGAAGCTTTCTTTTTCCATTTTCTAATGTTCATCTCATCATTGTTCAGAACAATAATAAGCTCCATATGACCATTCCATCGCTGACGCTGATAATTATCAAATACTTCGTTCATTAAATGATCTCGCATCGTACAGGTGATAATGGAGACACCTTTCATTCCTTATCCTCCTCTCTCTTCGTATAATAATTGAGATACCACTTTACAAAATGTCCTACCCCTTCTTGAACGGACGTTTTTGGAACATAGTTAATCACATTTTTCAATGCTTCAATATCAGCATATGTTTCCGGAACGTCGCCTGGCTGAAGCGGCAAAAATTTCTTTTTTGCTTTTTTCCCTAGCTGTTTTTCAATTTCTTCGATAAAGTCTAGTAGCGAAACTGGCGAATGGTTGCCAATATTAAATACTTGGTATGGTGCGTAGCTTGAACCTGCATGAGGAGACGTCGCATCCCATTCATTATTTGGTTTTGGAGGAGCGAGAAGCAGGCGATGAATACTCTCTACTACATCGTCCACATACGTAAAATCTCGTCTCATTTGACCATGATTATAAACTTCAATTTCTTGTTCATTCAAAATCGATTTGGTAAATAAGAAAAGAGCCATATCAGGGCGCCCCCACGGACCGTAAACCGTGAAGAATCGCATGCCCGTTGTAGGGATTTGATAGAGGTGACTGTAGGTATGAGCCAATAGTTCATTGGACTTTTTCGTTGCTGCATAGAGGCTGATAGGATGATCAACATTGTCACTTACGGAAAACGGAAGGGTTTTATTCGCTCCATATACGGAGCTTGACGAAGCATAAATTAAGTGGTCGATTTTATAAGAACGACAGGCTTCTAGTATGTTTAAAAACCCCACAATATTAGATTGAACATAGACATCAGGGTTTTCAATGCTATAGCGTACCCCAGCCTGTGCAGCTAAATTAATGACAATTTGTGGCTTGTGATGATCGAATATGCGAAAGATCCCCTCTTTATCTTCTAGAGAACATTTTATGAAGGTAAAGCCGTCTTGGTTCAACATCTTTAACCGATCTTTCTTTAAAGAAGGGTCATAATAGTCATTTACACTATCAATTCCGATTACTTCATGTCCTTCTTTTAATAGCCGCTTGGATACATGAAAGCCAATAAATCCAGCAGCACCTGTTACAACGATTTTCAAGCGCATACACCTCAATTTATATATAGTATTAAAGAATGAGCTTCTTTTCTATCGAACGGTCATCATAGCAAAATACAGCTCTTTTTCATTAACGTCATGTTTTGCTTCTTCATATACTATTGAGTTTATGCGCAATTGGCGCTAGTCATCTATCTTAAAAAGCTTGTTTTCATGATAAAAATAGGAGCATGTCTATCTAATGACAAGGATTTCAACAAGAAGCAGCTTTTCCTCTGAAAAGCTGCTTCTCTATTTAGATGATCAATTATTCAATTAGGTCCTGATAAGCCAACCGCAAGCAAGAGGAAAAATAAAAGTGTCGTTGTCAACCCTAGACAAAGAACGTTTAAGAAAACGGTAAACCACTTCATACTTTTAACCTTTGTAAAAAAGCTCCAAACAAATGTAATTACAAAGCCAAGATCGACAACCGCATAAATCCAAATGGGAATCCATAAATTCATATCCGGTCCTCGTAGAAAAAAAGCAGCAACCCCCATGCCAATTAAGATCACCGTGATAAGCAGTGGAAGCGTCTCTTTTTTATTCACCTCGTATGAATTAGAACTCATAGCCATCCTCCGTTCTTTGACGTGATTCAAGCTTCCAGATGACAAGAATTAATCCTAGTCCTATGAGCGTCATTATGCTAAAACATCCGTACATCACTGTAATCGAGTAGCGCTCGATGATTATGCCACCAAAAAAGGCACAAAACCAGCTCCCTAGTCCGTTTCCAACAGCAGAGTATAAGGAAACAGCTGTTACTTTCACTTCATTCGGTGCAATGGATCGAACATACTCAAGAGCAGAAGGAATAAAGAGACCAATTGAGATTCCTTGTAAAATCGTCGTTGCATAGACAAGAGCAAGCGGAGGTTCAATGAAATAAAAGCCCCATCGAACGAAAGAAGTAGCACCCGCTACACATAAAATTTGCATAATACCGAACTTTCGTATGACCAGACTTGAAATTTTCATAAAAGGCGCTTCGCTTCCTGCTGCTAGTAAAAACGCAATCCCAACGCCCGTTAACGTGCCGCCGATTGTTGTAATATACAACCCAAAATAAAAATTATTGGCAAAAATCGGACCAAATACTAAAAACGTGGTCATTAAAAACAGTACAAACTTAGGAATCCGAAACAGCTTGGCAACTCCGCTTCTTACATTTACACGCATTGTTTGACTTTCCTTCGGTAATTGCCAAGCAAAAGCAGAAGCAATTAATAGAGAACAAGCAAACACATAAAAAATAATATGTAGACCAAATTCTTCTGAAAGTCTTCCAACGATTAAAACAGCAACCGCAAATCCTACAGCTCCCCACAAACGAATAGAGCCATAGTTTCCTTTTGTTCGCTGAACATAATTCAAGGAAATACTATCTGATAACGGAACCAATGAGCTTTGAAAAAAGGCAAGCAGCGCAGCGACAAATAAAATCATTGTATACGCATTCATAAATGAAAAGGCAATGCCCATTGCCGCCGTAAAAATGAGCGTAACGGTTAGAACTACCCGTGATTTTTGTGTATAATCTGCAAGCACTCCCCATAGCGGCTGTGCGAAAATCATCACAACCGGACTCATCGAGGTAATCATTCCAATCTGTGTTCCTTTTAAATGAATAATATCTGTTAAATAAACGGTCAATAAAGGAGAAAAGCTGCCAATACCAAAGAAAATCATAAAATAATAACTGCAAAAAATAAGCTGTGTTACATTTCTCTGTTTCTTAATTACGACTTCCATTCTTGTAAGTCACCTTCTATTCGTTAAGTTAACAAGCTCTGCACATATTAAAGAACCGCCCTCAAGCTGAGAACGGTTCTTTATATTTTACCATATTTTCCATTTGTTGAAAGCGTTTATTTTGTGAGTTCTAAAATGGCTTGAGCATAGATAGCCGTCGCTCTTAGAAGATCTTCAACCACCATATATTCATCTTTTTCATGAGCAAGTTCCTCACGCCCTTCAAAAAGCGGACCGAACGCCACCCCTGCATCTAAAGCACGGGCATAAGTCCCCCCACCGATTGCAAGGAGCGTTGCTTCTTCACCTGTTTGCTCTGTATATACCTTTTGCAACGTTTGAATTAACGGATGGTTTTTATCTACATGATGTGGCTTAGAATCTGAAAAGTTCTGAATTTCCATGTTAAATGAAGCACTATGAGATTTAATTGACTCCACAACTTTATCGATATCCGCTGTAACAGGATAGCGCGTATTCAGCCCAAGCTTTCCGCCCTCTTCTTGTGAATATCTTAAGATCCCTACATTGATTGTTAGATCGCCAGTGATATCATCACGATAAGCAGCCTCTAACGCTTGTCCTAAAGTATCTCCAACAAGATAACGATTTACAAAATCTACGTATTGTTTACCTTGCTCATCTAATTGAATCGTTTGTAAAAAAGCATTTAGCAGTAAACCTGCATTTTTACCTTTTTCAGGTACGCTTCCATGTGCCGATACGCCCTGTAGTTCTAGTGTTAGTTGCTTTTGATCCATGCTTGTTTTTCCTTGTAACTGCTTTTCCTGCAAGAAGCTGTTAAAACGCTCTTGAATATCTTCAACTCCCTCTTGTACATCTAACATTGCTTTTGCGAAATCTGGAACCATGTTGTAGCGACGACCAGATTCTAATACCGTTAACGTCACGGAACTTGGTGCTGCATCTTTTGATGGTGCTTGTACAAGATCAAAATCAGCGATTCCTTTTTCGGCATTAATAATAGGGAAATCTGCGTCTGGCGCAAAGCCCATTTTCGGCATTTCTTCATGCTTGAAATAATGATCCACACACTGCCAATTGCTTTCTTCATCTGTTCCGATAATCATACGCACGCGTTTATTTAGTGGAACACCAAGATCTTTGACAATTTTCATCGCATAGTAAGCTGCCATTGTAGGACCCTTATCATCAATCGCTCCACGAGCATAAATTTTACCGTCTTTGATTTCCCCTCCGTACGGATCAACAGACCATCCATCTCCTTCAGGAACAACGTCAATATGACAAAGGATTCCGATCACATCTTCTCCTTGGCCAAGTTCAATATGTCCGGCATAGCCATCAACATTTTTAACGGTAAAGCCATCTTGCTCACCTTTATGTAATAAATGCTTCAATGCTTGTGCAATTCCTTCTCCAAACGGCGCTCCTTCTGAAACAGTAGTTTCATCTAAAACACTTTTAATTTTCAGAAATTCTTGTGTAGATGTTAAAATTTCATTTTCTCTTTTTTGGACTTCTTCAGACCAATTGATATTTGTCATATGGATTACTCCTTTAGCACAGTATTTTCTCGTTCAAATGTATCATATTTCGTATAGAAAACAAACTTCTTGTCCTTCATGTTTCCCCTTGTCGATGAAGGTTTTTTTCACAAATAAAGTAAAAAACAGGAAAATACAATTCTAAATTTTCTGTTTTTTATGTATAATGTTAGTAACAGGACGTAAAAGGGGTGATTGTTACAGGGAAATTACATAATTATCTCATTTGTTTGTAAATATTATGTGAATTAAGGTTTTCCACTTTTATTTTTACGTCACTTGTGTATACAATAGTAGTGTAAAAACTTCATACATGTGTTTGACATCTGAGAGTGGAAGTCAGTTATGCCTTGCGAAAAATGTATAAGGAAGTGGTTTTTTGAAGCCTTCAACAAATCGCATGCTAACTCGCATTAAATCTGTTTACATGTTTATTCGTAAAAAGGGAACTGTTACCACGCAAGAACTGGTAGATGAATTTGGGATTACACCTAGAACCATTCAAAGAGATTTAAATGTACTAGCGTATAATGACTTGGTTCATAGTCCTACTCGAGGCAAATGGTCCGCTACAGAGAAAAAAGTTCGGATGTCATCATAAAACGTGAAGTAGTTTGTGATGAAGATAACATATGAGAGTGAATGTAAAAGTAGAAATTGAAAATAGAAAGGAACCTTCTTAATCAGGTTCCTTTTTTTTGCGTTTCTTTAATTATTTCCTTTTAACAGCTCGATTTCTTCTTCATCAAGCTCTCGGTATTCCCCAAGCTCAAGATCTGGATCTAGCTGTAGTGATCCCATCGAAAGTCGTTTTAAATACGTTACCTTCTTCCCTACCGACTCAAACATTCTCTTTACTTGATGAAATTTCCCCTCAACGATTGTAAGCTCAATTTCAGAGGTATCACCTGATGCTAAAATTGTCAGCTCTGCGGGTTTTGTCAAATAACCATCATCAAGCGTCACACCTTTCGCAAAAGCCTTCTGATCTTCTTCCGTTACAGGTGCATTAATTGTTGCGTAATACGTTTTAGGCACATGCTTTTTCGGTGAAAGCAGCTGATGAGAGAGCTGTCCATCATTCGTCAGCAGCAGGAATCCCTCTGTATCTTTATCCAAGCGTCCTACAGGGAACGGCTGAAATACGGCATCTTCAATTTCTAATAAATCGACTACCGTTTGATGCTGATGATCTTCAGTAGCAGAAATAACACCAGGCGGCTTATTCATCATTAAATAAACAAATTCCTTATACACCACCACTTCGTCATAAACCGTTACTTGCTGCTGATTAGGGTCGACGTGCTGCTTCGCATCCTTCACCCTTTCTCCATCTACTTTAATCGCTCCGGACTTCAACAGTCCCTTTACTTCTTTTCGGCTACCATAGCCGACGTTAGCGAGAAGTTTATCAATTCTCATTCTATTACGTCCTCCTTCTTTATTTACGAAAGAAAGCGGCGCAGAACATATCCTTTCTGCACCGCTTTTTCTTTTGATTTATTTGTGCTTCATTCAAGAAGCTTTTGATACTTTTTTTCGAAGTAATCTGCGTTGAATGACTCCAACAATTCGACTACCCATTACCTTCTCAAGAAGACCTGTTCGATATGTGAGTATACCATATACCGCTAGTCCAACTACCGCTCCTGCGATTGTGATAATTCCTGCTGCTATTCTTCCGTCTTCATAGTTCACAGCGAAAGAAAGTAAGAATTCGACAATCCAAACCGCTAATCCCATCAAAGCAGCAAAAGCAAACATTAAGACCGTTCGCTTCCAAAATACCGTTGCCTTGTATTCCGCATTGTTTTGAATCATAGCAGATGTGTATACAATGGAGATAACATACCCTAATGCCGTTGAGACAATCGACCCTGTACCACCTAACCACATGATGAACAGTGAGTTAGTGGACATTTTCACAATTAGACCTACGATTAAGCTAATAACCGCATACTTTTGCTTATTAATACCTTGTAGAATCGCCGCGTTTACGGTGAAGTACGAAAACAATAGCGCAACTGGCGCGTACATCATCAGAACAAATCCGCCGTCTTTACTTCCCGTGAACAAGAAATTGTATGCTGGATACGCCAATACAATTAAGCCCACAACAGCTGGAAGTACTAGAAACATGATCGTCTGGTACGTTTGATCAATTTGTTTTTTCAACAAATCATATTGACCACTCGCGTATGAACTTGTAATGGTCGGAACAAGTGTTAATCCAAAAGCCGTAGCAAGTGATACTGGAATCATAATGAGTTTTGGAACCCATGATTGAATAATTCCATACATGTACTCTGCTTTGTCAGCCTGTCCAGCTGCGACCATCGCCTTGTTGAATGTAAATTGATCGATGTACTGATAAAGAGGAATTGCTAGACCAATAAAAACAAACGGTCCGGCATAAGAAAAGAGCTCTTTAAACATTTGCATAGTCGTCATTTGTGCTGGCTCGACGCTTTGCGCCAACAGCTTATCTAAGTGTGGCTTGCGTTTTTTCCAATACCAAAATAAAACGGCTAATCCAGCTAGTGCACCGATAAATGCACCGAATGTCGCAAAGCCAACCGCAAGCGCCATGCTGCCATGAAACACTCGCATAACAATATATGTGGACACGAGTAAAAAGACAACGCGTGCTAACTGCTCCACTACTTGAGAAACAGATGTTGGTCCCATTGATTGATGTCCTTGGAAAAATCCGCGGATAATACTCATCATTGGTACAATAATTAGCGCGACACTTACCATCCGAATAACCATCGTTACATCTGCAAGAGAGTTATTAAGCTCTTGATTTCCAAGCGTTGCTTTCGCGAGGAAAGGAGCCATAATATACAGAAATGCAAACGTAACAAGTCCCGTTATGAACATCATCTTAATTCCAGCACGGAACATTCGCCTGCTCGTATAGTAGTCTCCAAGCGCATTATATTTTGATACAAATCGCGACACGGCCATCGGAACGCCCATCGTCGCAATACTTAAGTAAATGGCATATTGATTATAACCATAGCCAAACAGTGCTCCACCCACATCCTACAAGTGCAGCGAACGGAAATAAATAAATCATACCTAAAATTCTTGAAATATACGTGCCTAACGTTAGGACAAACGTTCCACGCAATAGTTTTGATTCAGACATGGATTTGCCTCCAATAATAAAACTTACATATTGATGATAGTGATAACATTGAAAATAAGCAAGTGACAATTTAAAATAAGTAGAATGAAAAGATATTCTAGCCCATTTTATAAGAAAACAATCATTTTGTCAGGTTCAATGAAAGTGGGCATTGAAATGAGGTTATGAAGAACGTGAAATATGATGTGGTAGTGATTGGAGGAGGACCTTCTGGATTAATGGCCGCTATTGCTGCGGGTGAGTCCGGGGGGAAAGTCCTTCTATTAGATAAAGGAAATAAATTGGGACGGAAGCTCGCCATTTCTGGTGGTGGTCGCTGTAATGTGACGAACCGTTTGCCAATTGATGAGCTCATCAAACACATTCCGGGGAACGGACGATTTTTACACAGTGCCTTTTCTGTGTTTAATAATGAAGATATCATTCGTTTTTTCCAGAATCTTGGGATTCAATTAAAAGAAGAAGATCATGGACGAATGTTTCCTGTCACAGACAAAGCTCAGTCAGTGGTAGATGCACTTATCGGTGAATTAAAACGCTTAAAAGTGACGGTGCGCACGAATCTTCCGGTCAAAGAAGTTCGTTATACAGACGAAGCAGTTTCCTGCGTTGTGCTACAGAACGGTGAAGAAATCCAAACGAACAGTGTGGTGATTGCAGTAGGTGGTAAATCCGTTCCACACACCGGGTCAACTGGTGATGGCTATGCGTGGGCAGAAGCTGCAGGTCATACGATTACAGAGCTTTTCCCGACCGAAGTACCGATTGTTTCAAACGAAGCATTCATTAAAGGAAAAGTACTTCAAGGGCTCTCACTGCGCGATGTTGGTGTCAGTGTGCTAAATAAAAAAGGCAAACCCGTCATTACGCACCAAATGGATATGATTTTCACCCATTTTGGGGTTTCAGGACCAGCTTCTCTTCGCTGCAGTCAGTACGTTGTAAAGGAACTAAAAAAGCAAAAGAGCTCGCAAGTCATGATGAGCATCGATGCCCTACCAGATCAACGAGAAGACGCTATTTTTCAACAGATTGTGAAGCTGTTTAAGGAAGAACCAAAAAAAGCGAGCAAAAATGTTTTAAAGGGGTTCTTACCTGAACGTTATTTGCTATTTTTACTCGAACAAGCAGACATCGATATGCAAGCGCCTGCGAACCAAATCTCACATGAAAAATTGCGCCATTTTGCAAAGCTATGCAAAAGCTTTACGTTTAACGTTCACGGAACGCTTTCATTAGAGAAGGCATTTGTAACGGGTGGTGGTGTATCTGTCAAAGAAATTCATCCGAAAGAGATGGCTTCAAAATTTATGAACGGTCTTTACTTCTGCGGAGAAATTCTAGATATTCATGGATATACAGGTGGTTATAACATTACCTCTGCCTTAGTGACAGGCCGCTTAGCTGGAATGAACGCAGGACAATATGCAACAACAAACTAAACAAAAAAAGGCATGAAGCTTATTCATGCCTTTTTTCTTCGTACATCACAAGTGCTGAAAAACAATAGATTTGTGAGCCGTCCATATCCTTCCCTACCGCTACTTGATATTTAATATCCGTGATGCTTTTGTGAGGAAGAGATTGCAAAAACTCATTTAAGACCTCTTCTAAATCCTGCTCATGCTCCTCATCAAAAATTTTCACCCTCATCTTCCCTCAACACCATCCTAAATCACAGTCTTCAACGTACTGAATTGGCTCTTGTGCACAATCGATAAGCTTTAAAATTTGGTTATCTTCATATTCATACCCTTCTATCATGTCATAGACTTTTCCCTCTTCTAAAAATTTCACGGTGCCAATTCTTTCTTTTTGCAGATAGAGTTCTACGTAGTCATCTCGAACTTTCGCAATAACCTTGTCTGTGACATTCATGATATGAATCATACTCATGCACATCCCTCCTTTTCTTATGTTTACGACCAGATTTTAAAATTATGATTGTGCTCATTTGTGAACATGAAGGAATTAAAAAAGAGACCTGCTTACAAGCAAGTCTCTTCATCGTTCTTATTCTACTTTTCCGTGCCAGTCAAGCATACCACCTACAAGATTTCGAACATTGTACCCTTGATCTTGTAAATACATGCATACATTCTCACTGCGTTTTCCAGAACGACAAATGAAAATATACTCTTTATCTTTGTCGAAGTAATCCACATTCGCTGGAATATCCCCCATTTTAATATGCTTTGCACCTGGGATCATTCCATCTGCCACTTCTTCGTCTTCTCGTACATCTACAAGTAAAACAGGCTCTTTTTTCTCTAGTTTTTCCTCTAGCTCATCCGTTGTAATGACTTTTACTTCTTCCACGCTGATCGTTCCCTTCTTTATATAGACTATGTGCATATTGTAGCAGAATGAGCAAAGCACATTCCACTTCTATCGCCTAAAAAGAAAAAGAAGGTAAGTATTCACTCACCTTCTTCCGTTTTTATTTAACGCCAACCGCATCAAATGCCTGATTGACTGACGTAACCTCTTGGCTTCCTGAGCCATACAAGTCTGTCGCAGCTTGAACCGTAGCAGAACGAAGCTGGCTAAATGTTGCATTGGCTGTTAAATACTGCGTTAGCGTTCGGTATAAAATCTTTCCAAGCTTATCAGATCCTACGCCTTGTACCGTGACACCGTAGTGCGTTCCACCTTGGCTTAACAAATAAGCCGCTTTGTTGACGATTCCACTATTCGTGTGAACTCCACCGTTGTCCTGTGTACCCGTATAACGCTTTGAATAATGATCTGGATCTCCGTATTTTGTCGGATCTGACATTGAACGAAGTGCATCTCCTGATGTTTTTGGTGTGTACACATCTTCACCGATTTCCCAATCTGGGTTATCATTCGCCCAAATTTCTGCTAGCGTTCCAAAAATATCAGAAACCGCTTCGTTAATGGCACCGGATTCGTTTTGATACACAAGTCCAGCCGTATATTCTGTCACTGCATGCGTAAGCTCGTGTGCCGTTACATCTAATGCACCTGATAGCGGTACAAAGGTTTGACCGTCCCCATCTCCGTACACCATTTGTGATCCGTTCCAGAACGCATTGTTGTAGCTTCGTCCATAGTGAACCGTTGATTTCAGAGCTGCCCCCTTATTGTCATAGCTATTTCGCCCAAATACATTTTTATAGAAATCGTACGTCACTCCTACGTAGTAGTGAGCATCAACAGCTGGTGCATCATAGGTTGCAAATAATTGATTATCGGCATCTGCCCATAGCGCACCAGGGATTTGCTGACGATTTTTTGCATCATACGTAAAAATACCATTTCCTCTTGTGCTATCCTGCAAATAATAGGAATTAGAAGAAAGCGTCGTATTAAGCGTTCTTGTTGCGCCTAAAACTCCCTTTCCGCTACCTGTTGCTGCTGTTCCCGTAACCGATGGGCCTTGCTTTGCCTGATCAAGCTCATTGAATTTTTCAATGATTTGACCATCCCTAGCGTTAACCATGTACGTCCAGTTTCCAGGGGCAGGACTTAAGAAGTTAAAGTTGACCGCGTAAGCTAACTGCGGTTTTCCGCCCTTCGAAACAATTACGAGATTAGAAGTTGGCGTTTTTTCATAACTTGGCGAACTCTTCAGAAGATTTTTCAAATCCTTCTCCGCTTTGTCTTTCGCCTGTGTAGCCGTTATATTTGCTTTTTTATTGACGTCTTTACTTGTTTCAAGATTAGGAAGCAATGTACCCGACACAGCTGTTAAGGTTCCTTCCTTATTTATATGAGCCGTAATGGTTCCACCATAGATGGGAACTCCTTTATAGGTTTGCTGTAATCGTAAATAGGTATATCCTAGATCATCTACTCTTTCTTCCTTTACGACTAATGCTTTTTCAGCATCCTGATGACCTAATTTAAATAGCGCTTTGTTTTCATTAAAGTAAGAGAAAACAAGATTCTTTGGATTTTGTGCCACAAGACCTTTAGCGGTTGCAAGATTACCAGAAATAAATTCAGGTGTGTTCGTTTTGGTATTCCAGTTAATTTTTTCTTTCACATCTGCTGCTAGCGTATGATATGGAATCGAAACAGAACTGCTCAAACCTAAAACCAAACCCATTGTTAATAATCTCTTTTTCACCCTAACCACTCCCTTGATCATGTATAAGTCTTCCTCAAGTAAATGAGGATTACCTCCTAAAACGAACCCTCTCTTTCTACTACGTTAACTCTCACAAAAAAGCATATATTTTATTTTTAAAGCATATTTACAACATCAACTGCCTGAAATCCTCTTCAAAAATGAAATATATAGTAAGGAAAATAATAGCATTTTATCTATTAAAATAGTATTGAGAAAATAGAGATTTTCTCCCTTTCTAACTACTTTAGAAAATATTTTTTAAAACTACTATATAATTCCAAAGAATCAGGACTTTTTTCACTTTAATTTTCTGATTTTTTTGCGACATAATGTTATATAAAGATAAATTAGAAATAACTTGAGAAAATGGAAGAATTATATACCTGTAACACCTATATTTTTAATCAATTTTCTCAATATAAAAAAGGGAGTTGGGAATTGATTATGCACCTCCTAGAGGATAATATTAGTATAAACCTTGGAACTTTAATTGCTGCTACTCGTCAGGAGCGAGGGCTTACCCAAGATGAGCTAGCAAAAGGTATTTGTTCAATTCCTTATCTGAGCAAGCTAGAAAATGATAAAATTGAACCAAATCAAGAAATTGTTTCATTGCTTTTGCAACGACTTGGATTTTCGGTAGATCAGCTCATCCAAGAACAGCAGCAGTTAAATGTGGATATTTTAAAGTGGTATCAGGCAATCCTCGAACGAGATGATGCAAATATCGAATCTTACCACGATCATCTTACAAAATCTACCAAAAATATTCAAAATATTTCATTAATTCATAACTTTAAGCTAGCAAAGCTTCGCTATTCCTTATATAAGCAGGATGCGATCGCCGCTAAGGAATTAATCAAATATTTTACCAAGCTAAAGAGCAAGCTAACGCTCTCACAGTCCTTATATTTTTATTGTTTTTACGGGATTTACTATTGCATCATTAATCAACACGAAAAAGGAATTGAATCATTTAAAGAAGCTGAAAAGATTAGTCAACGCTTACGCTATGAGGAACCTGAGCTTATTTATTTTCTCGCTCTTACATACAGCCATTTGTATAATTCCTCCGTTGCCATTGTGTACGGATTCCGAGCGCTAGACTTACTGAACAACAGTTCTCAATTTTTACGCAGTATTGACTGTCAGCTCATTATTGCTACCAACTTATACAGAATTGGGCAATATGATCAAGCTGAGCAGTATTTGCAAAATACGCTGAAAATTGCTCATTCATTAAAACTCGATCATGTTCGTACGATTGCCTATCATAATTTAGGAAATCTCTACGTAAAGCGTGGAGAATTAGAGAAGGCCCTTGGTTATTATCAAGAAAGCTTAGCCATTAATGATCCAAAAGCTGACTCATCCTTCTACACTACTTATTGCATTGGAGAAATTTACATCGAACTTGGTCAAATCGAAAAAGCAAAGGACTTAATTGGTCATGCGATGAATAAGCTGAGTCTTTTAAATCCCAAAAGCTCACTTCTTTTAAAATTAGAGCTTCTAAAACTTGAAATACTGGGAAATGATCAGCAAATTGAGCAGTTTCTCGAGCACAAATCTTTACCATTATTCCGTGAAAAAAGTGATTGGCGCTATTTAATTGATTGCTATGAAAAATTAGCAAAGATCAATGCCAAGAACTTTCTTTATAAAAAAAGCAGCCATTATTTTCAGCTAGCGAACGACACACGCAAGAAAATAATGTATTAATTTAAAGGGGGAAAAGGAACATGAAAAAATTATTAGCATGTTGTGTATTAACGGCTCTAGGATTTGGAGTAGGTCTAGGAGTAACAGGCGTACATCAATCTGCAAAAGGTGATGACTTATTACCTCCGTACTCTACTGATCCAGTGCACGTAGCAAAAGGTGACGACTTATTACCTCCATATTAATAAAAAGAGGGATTTCCAAATTGGAAATCCCTTTTCTTTATTAGTTTGCTACGATGTTAACAAGTTTACCTGGAACGGCAATAACCTTGCGAATTGTTTTTCCTTCGATTTGCTGCTGAACACTTTCATCAGACATCGCAATCTCTTGCATCTCTTCACGAGAAGCTTCTGTTGGAATGCTTAACTTCGCACGTACCTTTCCATTCACTTGAACAACAATCTCTACTTCGTCTTCTACTAATTTAGCTTCGTCATATGCTGGCCAAGCCGCATATGTGATTGATTCAGCATTGCCCATTTTCTCCCAAAGCTCTTCTGCCATATGAGGAGCAACTGGTGCTAGAAGCTTCACAACACCTTCTACATATGCTTTTGGTAAAACATCTGCTTTGTATGCGTCATTAATGAAGACCATAAGCTGAGAAATACCCGTATTAAAACGAAGACCTTCGTAATCTTCCGTTACTTTTTTCACCGTTTGGTGATACACGCGTTCTAATGTTGCATCATTGCTATCTTGAACTTTTTCACTTAGCGTGCCGTCTTCGTTAATCAATAAACGCCATACGCGATCCAAGAAACGTCGTGCTCCGTCTAATCCATTTTCTGACCAAGCGATCGATGCTTCAAGAGGTCCCATGAACATTTCGTATAAACGAAGCGTATCTGCACCGTGACTTTCAACAACCGCATCAGGGTTGACAACATTCCCCTTTGACTTACTCATTTTTTCGTTATTCTCACCTAGAATCATTCCTTGGTTGAATAGCTTTTGGAACGGCTCTTTTGTTGGTACTACGCCAATGTCATATAAGAATTTATGCCAGAAACGTGCGTATAACAAGTGAAGAACCGCATGTTCTGCTCCTCCGATATAAATATCAACCGGAAGCCATTCTTGTAGTTTTTCTGGCGATGCTAATTGCTCGCTGTTTTTCGGATCAATGTAGCGCAGGTAATACCAGCAGCTACCTGCCCATTGCGGCATTGTATTCGTTTCACGACGACCTTTTTTCCCTGTTTCAGGATCAACCACATTCAACCAATCTGCAATGTTCGCAAGTGGTGATTCACCTGTTCCTGATGGCTTGATTTCAGTCGTTTGTGGCAACACTAACGGAAGTTCTGATTCAGGAACCGTTGTGGATGTACCATCTTCCCAATGAATAACAGGAATTGGTTCACCCCAGTAGCGTTGGCGACTAAATAACCAATCACGAAGACGGTACGTTACTTGTTTTTCGCCCTTTTTATTTTCTTCTAACCATGCGATCATTTTTGTGATGGCATCTTCTTTATTAAGACCGTTTAAGAAGTCAGAGTTTACATGTTCACCGTCACCAGTGTATGCCTCTTTTTCAACGTCTCCACCTGCTACTACTTCTTTAATTGGTAACTCGAACGTCTGAGCAAACTCGTAGTCGCGCTCATCATGTGCTGGAACCGCCATAATAGCGCCTGTTCCATAGCTCATTAATACATAGTCCGCAATCCAGATTGGCATTTTCTCGCCGCTCACAGGATTAATGGCATAAGCGCCTGTGAATGCACCTGTTTTTTCTTTCGCAAGATCTGTACGCTCAAGATCACTCTTCATTTTTACTTTATTTAAATAAGCTTCAACCGCTTCTTTTTGTTCAGCTGTTGTAATGGACTCAACTAATGAGTGCTCTGGCGCTAGAACCGCATACGTTGCACCGAAAAGTGTATCTGGGCGAGTTGTGAATACGGTGAACGTCTCACTTGTTCCCTCGATGTTAAACGTTACATGTGCCCCTTCCGAACGACCGATCCAGTTGCGTTGCATATCTTTTAAGCTCTCAGGCCAATCTAATTCTTCAAGATCTTCTAATAAACGATCAGCGTACGCCGTGATTTTTAACATCCACTGTCTCATTGGACGGCGCTCTACTGGGTGACCACCGCGCTCACTTTTCCCATCAATTACTTCTTCATTCGCAAGCACTGTACCAAGTGCCGGGCACCAGTTTACAGCAACTTCGTCCACATAAGCCAAGCCTTTTTCATAAAGCTTTGTAAAGATCCACTGTGTCCATTTGTAGTAATTAGGGTCTGTCGTATTTACTTCGCGATCCCAATCATATGAGAACCCTAATGCTTTAATTTGACGACGGAATGTATCAATGTTCACCTGTGTAAAATCAGCTGGATCATTACCTGTATCTAATGCATATTGCTCAGCTGGTAAACCGAATGCATCCCATCCCATTGGATGAAGAACGTTATAGCCTTGCATACGCTTCATACGAGCAAGAATATCTGTTGCCGTATACCCTTCTGGATGACCTACGTGTAAGCCTGCCCCAGATGGATAAGGAAACATATCTAACGCGTAAAAGTTATCTTTCCCTTTATCTTCAGTCGTTTTGAACGTATGATGTTCATCCCAATACTTCTGCCATTTTTTTTCGATGTCTTGATGTTGAAACGTCATTTTATTTCCTCCTTAAAATTCGACAAAATCAACGCAATAAAAAAACCCCTCATCCCTAAAAGGGACGAGAGGATTGTTTATCTTCCCGCGGTACCACCCACATTAGTACAACATATGTACTCACTCAAATCCTTAACGCGGACGGAAACGGCAAATGTTACTGTTGATTCACATTTGCAACTCAAAGGCGAGTTCATGAACGTTCGTTTACTGACTTGCACCGACCGCCAGCTCTCTATGCATACGTTTCGTTCACTACTACTCCTTTTCAAGGTTGTTCAAATTTAGATGTTAATTTTATTTTAAATAATATGAGCTTAAACTGCAAGTTGTTCATTTAAAATTTTAGACGAAAAAAAATCAATCTATACTACCTGCTAGGTTTTTACGTCCGTTTCCCTTATAGTAGAGGAGAAATTGAAACAAAGGATGGGATAATTGATGAAATCTATCGTGGTATTGAATGGTAGTGCCCGTAAAAACGGTAATACCGAACAATTAGCAGCTCTTGTTACAAAAGATCTTGATGCTTCTGTTATTCACTTAGCAGATTTAAACATCAAACCTATTGAAGATAAACGTCACACGGAAGAAGGATTTACGCCTGTGGATGATGATTATAATGACGTCATTCAACAAGTACTAAAAGCAGATATTTTAATTTTTTCTACCCCTGTTTATTGGTACGGAATGTCAACGGCAATGAAAACGTTCGTTGATCGCTGGTCACAAAGCTTACGTGTACCAAATCTCTTCTTTAAGGAAGAAATGAGCAAAAAAGAAGCTTACGTCGTGACATGCGGGGGAGATCAGCCAAAGATTAAAGCTCTTCCTCTAGTTCAGCAATTTAAATATACCCTTGATTTTGTTGGTACAGCACTTACCGATTACATTATCGGTGAAGGAAATCAACCTGGTGATGTGCTCAACGACAAAGCGGCATGTCAAAAAGCTGCGATGATCAATCAACAGCTTCGTTCATTTAAGTAAAAAAAAGTATCCTAGCCTTGTAAGGTTAGGATACTGATATTACTTCTTGACGAGTAGCTTTTTTCAGCTTTCGATCATAAATAGAGGTTGTTACGATTGAAACAAGTAGAAAGCCAATTAACACATAGAACATAACGTTAATATTAAACGTATCCACTAAAATCCCACCAAGTAACGGGCCAATCATTCGCCCACCTGTAGCCGTACTGTTCACGATTCCTTGATAGAAACCTTCTCTTCCTTTTGGAGCTAGCGTATTCGCGATGGCCGGAACAGCTGGCCACACTAGCATCTCACCAATAGTTAAAATAATCATCGCAACGAGAAAATGTGTGAACGTCTCTGCTTTTGCCACCATTAAAAAAGAAACGATGAAAATGGATAACCCGATCATGATCTGTACTTTAATTTGTTTCTCTAAAAACTTAAGCGCAGAGTTAATAATCGGCTGACCAAGCACAATAAGCGCTCCGTTAATGGTCCATAATAAACTGTATTGATCGAGGGAAATATCGAGATGTCTCGTATGAGTGGCAATTGTAGACTGCCACTGTACATATGTTACCCATGCAAGCAAATACCCTACACACAGCGTCATTAATGCATGGAAGTTCGCTTTGTTGCGAACCGTGCTTTTTTCCGTTAGCACACTCGCCTGCTTAATAGATGTAGCGCTGATTTGTTTGTAAAAGAAAAATGCGACTAAAAAGAACAAGACATACATACCTGCATTTGCAATGAAGATGTATTCAAAGGAGAATGAAGCGACTACGCCACCGAGCGCTGCTCCAATGGCTACTCCTGCATTTTGAGCTATGTAAATAGCATTAAATGACTTTCTTCCACCTTCTGGCCAAACCGTTCCAGCCATCGCATACATAGATGGGAATACTACACCTGAACCGAACCCTACAATGGTTAGAAATACAACGTAAAAGAGCCAATCATGATTGATGACCAATCCAATTAACGCCACAAGCGTAATGATAATTCCTGTTAAAACAGATTTGTATCCGCCAATTTTATCAAACAACGTTCCACCGACTAAGTTTCCAACTACGCTAGCAGCAGAGTTAAGCATTAAGACAATACCCGCTACAGATAGCGATTTGCCGAGATGTTCATTAATATAAATCGTATTAAGCGGCCATAAAAAAGAGGCTCCTGTTACGTTCACAAACATACCAAGAACCAACAGCCAAACTGCCTTTGGCATCTTCATACCTTTTCCCCCTCCTATTTTATTTTTATCTATTGCGTCAAACACAGCAATACACCTAGTCATACTGTGCAATTTTTATGTGTCAGATTTGCTTCCAAACCAACCTAAATTGTAGTTCTTTTAACGACCTTTTTCAATATGGCAACGTGTATTCTTTTTATAAGGAATTTTTAGTTTTTTATAAACTTACAGCACATTCAATTTCTATCCATTTTTTTCTTTTTATAAGAGAAAGATTCTCCCTCACATACCGCCTGTTTCGCATAAAAGCTGTTTACTTTATATTAAAATAATGAAAAAAAACCTTAGATAATCTCTCTAAGGTTCTTAGCTACTTTTATTTATGCTTCAATCGTTGTAGAAATAGCGGAATTCTTAAAAGAAGACTAATGAGCAAAACGACTATAATCAGAACCGCCGCGGAGCGATCAGCAATTTGTTTTGCATCTTCGACAAGTGCTTCTGACTGGATATACCAGAGGTGGACAGGCAACGTTCCACCTTGAGAAAGCAAATTGAAATCCCACATAAAGCCTGATGATGAGCTCCCGCCCGCTAGCAAAATAATGGCGGATTCTCCAAAAGCTCGGCATGCGACTAAGCTGATTCCTGTCATAATGCCATTTAAAGCGGCAGGAAGTAAGACGGTTAGGATCGTTCTAGACTGCGTTCCACCTAGTGCGTAAGAAGCCTCTCTCAATTCAAACGGTACGGCTGAAACAGCTTCTTCTGTGATTCGAGTTAAAATTGGCAAATTTAAAAAGGCAAGCGTAATGGAGGCCCCTACGATCGTTAAACCAATATCAAAGTATTCCACGAATAAGACAAAGCCAAATAGCCCAAATACGATAGATGGAACAGATGCTAAACTTTCTACCGACATTCGAACAAGATTTGTGAAGCGATTGTCCGGTGCATATTCAGATAAAAAAATTCCCCCAAACAGACCAATTGGTATTGAAAAAACAAGAGACAAAACGAGGACATATAAGGAATTGAAAAGAAACGGACCGATCCCTCCCCCCACATCCATATCCTCAGGCAAATCCACTAAAAATTTGAACGATAGTCCTGGTAAGCCCTTATGCAAAATAAGATACAACAAAGAAATAATGACGAGTAACAAGGATAGCGCTACTAGCCATATGAATCCCAAGCCGATTCTATTCAATAGTTTTGCGTTTGTGTGTTTAGTTGATGGAAATGAGGTCGAATTTTTCATGATTTATACTCCAGCTTTCGAATAATAAAAATTAACACGAGCGAAATAAACAATAAAATAAACGCCATCATATACAAGGCATAATTCCAAGTAGAATCAAACTGCACGTTAATAATTTGCATCACGATATTACTGGTGAGAACGGATGTAGGTGTGACAAGGTTAAAACCGAACTGAGGCGTATTCCCAATCACCATTACAACCGCCATCGTTTCACCAATAGCTCTTGCCATGCCTAATATAATCGCCGTAATAATCCCTTTTTTTGCAACTGGTAAAATAATTTTAAAGATCGTCTGAATTTTCGTCGCCCCAAGCGCATAGCTACCGTCTTTGTAATGAGACGGAACGGCCGTGATCGCATCGTCACTAATCCTTGTTATCGTTGGCAACACCATCAGCGCTAACACCAGAGAAGCCGCAAAGAAACCATCGCCAACAAGCGTTCCCGTTACCTTCCGAATAAACGGTACTAAAATGGTTGCTCCCAAATATCCATAGACAATAGACGGAATTCCTACTAATAAGTCAAAAACAGGACGTAATATATTTCGTAGCCACTGCGGTGCCACCTCAGCGAGAAATACCGCCATGAGAACGGAAGCAGGTGCAGCAATCACCAAAGCCAAGGCGGTTAAGCAAAACGTTCCAATAATAAAAACAGCTGCTCCGTAATGCTCCTGCTCTGGTTGCCAGTTAGAAGAGAAGAAAAATTCTTTTATTGATACATCTTTAAAAACTAAAAAGCCTGTTTTGCTAATAAAAAGCACAATAGCTAAAAGCGTAACCCCTAAGCAGAGTGCACTTCCCCAGCATAAATATTTAAATAACCTATCGCGAGACAACACTTTCTGCTTTTTTAGTAACAGCGTAGATTGACTCACAACCCCGGAAGAGGTTCCTTGTAATTGTTTCTCCATCCCGTTTCTTTTCCTCCTAACGTTCCATTATGAAAGCCAGCCTAGCGGCTGGCTCTTTTAAACTACTCGTTTTTGTATTAATCCTTATTTAACAGCACTAATCGGGATAAATTTCATTTTCTTTAACGTACCTTTTTGAAACTTAGCACCTTGAATATATTTGATGAATGCCGCGTTTTTACCACTTGGCTCACCTTTTGTTAATAAGTATCCATATCCATAGACAGGATATTTTTTACTTAACACGTTCGATGTAGATGCAGCCACTCCATTGTAACTAAGCGCTTTAATTCCTGATTTTACATAAGCAAGGTCCGTGTAGCCGATTGCATTTGGATTTTCTTTTACTGATGTGATCATGTCTCCATTACTCTTTACTTCTTTATAATGGCTGCCTTTACTCATAAAGTTTTTTCCCTTTAATGCTTTATCCTGGTAGTTAACGCGAGTACCAGATCCGTAGGCACGGTTTACTACGACAATGTCAGCATCTTTTCCGCCAACTTGCTTCCAGTTTTTAATCTTTCCTGAAAAGATTCCTTGAAGTTGTGCAGTTGTTAAATTTTTTACCGAGTTTTTTGAATTTACGACTGTGGCAAACGGAATGACAGCGATTTTGTGAGCTTTTAATCCTTTAAAAGCTTTGAATCCACCAACTGATTTTGTTGCATCCCAGTCACAAGCGCCAATCGTAGCTGATCCTTTTGTGACAGACTGTGGTCCTGCAATTGACGAGGAGCCAGAAACTGAAATAGATACGCTAGGATTTTCTTTTTTGAATCCTTTTGCTGCTTGCTGAGTTAATGGTAATAAAGCAGTCGAGCCAGCGATTACAATTTTATTAGATGCTGCTTCCGTTACAGTTGCGGCATTTGCGCTATAGCTCCCTGCACCTACTCCAACTAAAAGTGAAGATGCAATTGTAATACCTGCGAATTTTCTAATAAGTTTTTGTGTTAACATTATGATTCTCCTTTTCCCTTTATAGGTATATTATTTTGTAATATCTACGACACGTTGATTTCGAACAACTGCTACTTTTTCATCTTGATCAGTAGAAAGTGAAAGAAGCAGTTGCTTTTTATCTTTAGAGACTGAAATAGCTGTGATGTCCTCTTTTACAGACACCATTTTATTCAAAGAGCTGTTCGCACTGTTGAAGGTATATACATAATTCCAGCCTTTTTCTTTGATCACTACATAGAGAGCATTCTCTTGGCGCGAAACGAATTGAATGCTTTTACCAGAAAGAACATTCTTGATCTTCCCATTTGCCATTAGCTTTAGCGTTGGTAACTTCTTCTCATCTTCAAGGTCAAAGCTTACATATCCCACGTTGCCTTTTGAGTCAAAAAAGGAAAACATTTTATTGTCTTTTGTCGTTGTTAACTGAACAGCTTTCTTTTCAGTTGCATGCAAATCAACTTTGTACAGCTGAGGCTCTGTTCCAGATGTATCAATCGATCCTACGTCTGTTTTGTCATCATCCGTATAGCTTGTTTCTGCTTCTTTGGATGCTGTATAAATAACCATAGACTCATCATTTGATAATCTGAGATCGCTTTTATATTTGAGCTTGTCCTCTAGAAGCTTTGTAATTACTCCATCAGACACCCTCACCATTGAAATATTTTCATTATCTTTGCCATTGATATAATACAGACGGCTTGAATCCTTTGACCACGTCAGCTCTACTTTAATCTCATCATTATCATTCAAGATGCGATCCTTGTAAGAACTAAGGTCTACTACATGGATGTAGCCATCTTCATCTGTATAAGCGGCCTGTCTACCATTTGGAGAGACCATTAGTTCATCTTCTTTAAATTCATGGATGACTTTTTTCGTTTGGACATTCATGATTTTAGTGGTCGCTTGCTCTTGATCATGTGTAACGAGAATACTATCTTCATTCAACCACTGAGCATCAAAAACGCTCCCCCTTACAAAGCCTTCAGATGCTACAAACCATTTATTATCCGGCTCAATGGATAATTCCCCGCCCAATGCCTGGACGATATCAGCTGGATGAGCGTAGAAAACATTTTTGTAAACAAACGGCACGCTAGTCGCTTTAGTAACACGACCATTTAGTTTTAATTCGTCCTTTAAAGCTTGAAGTATAGCCGTCCGCTTTCCTTTCGAGAGCGTAACAGTTTGCGTTTTCGCATCGAACTTCAGTTTCGCTCCTAAAGACGTAGCAACATCTTTCACAGAGAACAAAGTCACTTTATTCATCGTCAGTGCACGAGACTTAGACGTAATCCCGTCTTTCAGATAAGAGACTTGGTTTAATTGAATTGGTTTTTCAACTAAAATGAGATTCGCTTTCCCAATGCTATACATATAATTTTTACCTAATGCTTGTACAATTGGCGCTGCCTCAACGTACACGGCTCCTTGAATCATTTTAGGTGCAACAGTCAGCTTAGCTTTCTCCCCGTTCACATGAAAGGTTAGATTTCCGACTGTTAGAAGAATATTTGTTTTGCTCGCATTCAATGTCTTCGTACCTTTGACAGCCTTTGTTTTAGTGTTATAGCTGTAGCTAGTGTTTAATACGTCAAATAGGTCCTTCACAGCAACAAGTTGTTTTCCTTGGTAGTCTACTGTCTGAAGAGAAGCATTCATTCCGTTCACAATCCAAGATGATTTACTTGGATGATTTACTTTCTTTGTTACTGCAGCATCCACTTTCACCAATGGAACAGCCGTAGAGCCAGCAATAACAGAGCCCACTAAGATACTTGTTACTAACCGCTTCATGTCGTTCTCCCCTTTACCATAATCAAATAAGACGTACGCTTACTTTACCGAACTCCCCCTTGTCCCAAAAACAGTTAATATGAACTAGATACTTCGTATTATATTTATGTAATATTAAGGAAGTTTTTAAAATATATGGATTTTGTAAATTTTATGTAGGTGAATTATGGATTTTAAGAATGGTGGATAAAAAAAGCTGATATTGCGGGGTTTCTAAGAAGAAATTTTTAAAATATTTTTCTGATTAAAGATCGCTTAACACTAAAAACGGCTCCATTCTAAAAAGAACAGCGCCGTTTTTTCTTATTTCTTTTGCTTTGAACGAATAGGCTGAGCCTTTTTACTATTCTTTTCCTTCAGCTCTTTCACTGGATCAAAATCTTTCCCCAGCTCCATATCGTTACTATTTACACCATTTTTCGTTTTTTGTTCAGGATTGTTTTGCTTTGAACGCGTCGCCATAAAAAACCACCCTTTCAATTAAAATTTATTAAAGCTATCCCATTGTTATTTGCTTACACTTGCCTAACAAGTGAGCACCTTCGATCTACCCCAAAAATGTCTACATAAGTGGAGGACGACAACCCGCAAGGGAGGTCGTCCTCCACTTATGCTTTTCCACTCCCCCCTAACAGTCCTTCCGTTAGGGGGAGTGGAAAAGTGAATCCAAATTAGTGGTCGGTCGTGATGAGCTGATTTTGTAGCTGCTGTACTTGCAGTCTCATGCGATAAAGCTGTTCACGCTGCTGAGCGTTTGCGCTATGGGCAAACTCCTCGAGCTCCTTGTAGGCATTCTCAAGCCCCATTTGTGCTTTTGTGAACTCTGTATCGTTATAGTGCTCTTGGCGCTGTCCTTCTACTAACTGCTCTTGGCCGAAGCGAACCGCATCCTCACACTGTTGCATTAACTTATCAATCGCTTGACGTGTTGTCATGGCTAATCCCTCCATTTTTAAAATCCAATCTCGCACGTGCATGCTTAGTTTGCGCAAATGAGAGAAGTTTAGCATTGCTATTTTATTGCAGAAACGCCGACCTCTTAGTGAAATGTATTTGGATATCTGCTCGTTTTTTGATAAAATTTGAAGATGTATGTTCTACATTAATGCAAAACAAAGGAGGTTGCTGACTTGACTCAGACTAACCCATTTTCATATAGCGTTGACCAAAAACGTTATCACACATGGAATTACCATTTGCGCCAGCAATTTGGACATAAAGTATTTAAGGTAGCACTAGATGGAGGATTTGATTGCCCGAATCGTGACGGCACTGTAGCACACGGAGGTTGTACATTCTGTAGTGCGGCTGGTTCAGGAGATTTCGCTGGAAACCGTGCGGATGACCTCATCACACAATTTAACGAGATCAAAGATAAAATGCATGAAAAGTGGAAAGATGGCAAATACATGGCGTATTTCCAAGCATTCACGAATACTCATGCACCAGTAGAAGAACTTCGTGAAAAATTTGAAGCCGTTTTAAATTTAGAAGGTGTGGTTGGGCTTTCAATTGCCACAAGACCTGACTGTCTGCCAGACGATGTCGTTGAATATCTAGCTGAATTAAACGAACGCACGTATTTATGGGTAGAGCTTGGCTTACAAACGGTTCACGAACGAACAGCGCTGTTAATTAATCGTGCTCATGATTATCAGTGTTACGTTGAAGGTGTAGAAAAGCTTCGCAAGCATGGAATTCGTGTTTGTTCGCACATCATTAATGGACTTCCACTTGAAACCCCTGAAATGATGATGGAAACAGCTCGTGCAGTTTCAAAACTAGACGTTCAAGGAATTAAAATTCATCTTCTTCATCTTTTAAAAGGAACACCGATGGTGAAGCAGTATGAAAAAGGAATGCTAGAATTTTTATCTCAAGAAGATTACGTCAACCTTGTTTGTGATCAGCTGGAGATCATTCCTCCTGAAATGATCGTTCATCGCATCACTGGGGACGGACCAATTGATCTTATGGTAGGTCCTATGTGGAGCGTAAACAAATGGGAAGTATTAAACGCTATTGATAGTGAGCTCGCACGCCGCGGCAGCTATCAAGGGAAAAAATTCTCTCGGGAATTGCTTGTATGAAGCTAGAACGCATTCTTCCCTTTGCACGTACCTTGTTACAAAAAGCGGTGCAAGAAGGCGATATTGCGGTTGATGCAACGATGGGCAATGGACATGACACGGTCTTTTTAGCTGATTTAGTAGGTGAAAAAGGCCATGTCTATGCGTTTGACGTTCAAGAGACGGCTCTGCAAAGCACCTATAAAAAGATCGAGGAAAAGCAGTTTGAGGACCGTGTAACGCTGCTTCAAAAAAGCCACGATCAAGTACAAGAAAGTCTTCCAAAAGATGATTCACGAAAAATTACCGGTGCTATTTTTAACTTAGGCTATTTACCAGGCGGAGACAAGCAGATTGTTACGAAGCCTCATTCTACAATTGACGCTATTCAACAGCTTCTTGCGCTACTCGAACCTGAGGGAATTATTGTCCTTGTTATTTATCACGGTCATCCTGAAGGAGCGATTGAGCGTGACGAAGTGCTATCATTTGTTCATACCCTTGATCAGCAGGATGTTCACGTGCTTCAGTACCAATTTTTAAATCAACAAAATAATCCGCCCTTTATTATCGCCATTGAAAAACGCTAAAAAAAGAGAAATTCCACCAATTGGAATTTCTCTTTTTTTATTTGGCTTTGCTCAATTTTCGATATAAACGCCCATTCCAATAAAAGAAGTAACTAATTGATCCTCCTTGACGAATAAGCTTTTTCGCATGAGGATAAACGTCTTCTTGCTTCCGAACTTTATCATCAGACAGATAAACACCTAACAGACCTCGATTAATTAACCGATGGAAACGTTCATCCCGAATTCCTCGAAGATGACGATCGGCTTCGCTGACAAAATGCCCAAAGCGATCCATCATTTCCTCTTGGTGATCATAATAGAAGCAAAAATTTAAATCTCCACCCTCTTTATCCTCTTCTTGATCAATAAAGTAATCAAGTAGAATATGAAGGCCTTGCACGTATGGAAAATAGCTTTTCTTCACCTTATGAGCTTCTTCACTGCTGAATCCATTTTGAAATCCATATGCGACCAAACAGAAGATCCCTAGGGTTGAACCAGAGCACGCGGAAAATTCATACCACTCCATTTTTGGCAAAGATTGCTTATAGTCTTGAAACCATTTTTCAAGGCGAGGCACCCTCTCCTCAACTTTTACATGCTTGTGTACTTGAAGTGCACAATAATAATCGGCAAGTTCTAGAAGATGCTGCGAGATGGCTTCGTAATTCGGCACTCGCTTTAATACTTGCTGACAGGTTTGAACCAAATCATGCAAATATCCGCCATCATCTTGATCTTCGCGATGACGATAATAATTGTTAAGCGTAGCCTCTGGGTTTAACGCATGTGGCATTGACTCATGCAAAGCCTCAAAATCCAAAGGGTCTAAAGACGTGCTTCTATCGCATAAATTATCTAAATAGTCGCTTATCGTTTGGTATGCCACAATAAATTCAATACAGTCTTTGAGTTGATCTTTGGCTAAAATAGCTAAAATACCCCCACCTTCACAGTGAAAGGTTTTATCAGTGATGCTGTTTAACGCTTGCGTTCGTAACTCTTCGTTTGGAATGGCTTCAGCCTTCGCTTTCCAGACTTCTAATTGCTTATGTACAGCTGGAATAACTTGTCGATATACAGTCCTCATTAACGGTAAAGGACGAGAAGGAATCTTCACGATCTAACACCTCAATCATTCACCAGTTGTTTCATTAGATGTGAACATCAACGAAACTTTTGGCATATAGAAAAACTTGATCACGTTCTGGCTCATTGAAAATTTCATGGTATAGCTGTGGCCACTCTTTATAAATTTTTTCACTTAAATCTAATTCATCAAACCACTGTTTCACAATTAGCTTTTCAACAATCTTGTCATCTCCTCCTTGCATAACTAAAAGAGGAACATCTGGTAACTTTTCAATATTTTTAAATGCTTGATTCATGGCTTCCACTAATTCCCGATACCAGCGAACAGACACCTTCGTTACATACAGTGAGTCATTCATATCTGTTTCACGAATATCCAGATTTCGCGTTGCGTCTTCGATTCGAAGATTTGAATCAAATAGCATACCAGGTCTTAGCTTGTTTAAGCCTTTCGATAACACATCCATATAAGAAGGCGGCTGTTCCTTTAATCCTAAGCATGGAGAAGATAAGATTGCTCCCCAAATTGGCAGACTGCGCTCCTGTAGCGTGCGAATAACAGCTAATGCACCCATACTGTGTCCTAGAAGAAAAATTGGCAGATCATACCCTTGGGCCTCTTCAACCCATCTTTCAATTTCTTTGACATATTCTTCAAATGAATGAATATGCCCTCGTCGTCTTGTTGTTAATCCTTGGCCAGGTAGATCGCCCATCACAACATTCATTCCAATGGAACGCCACATTTCGATCAACCATCGATAGCGTCCATGATGTTCGGCTGCTCCGTGTACGATGACGACCACGCCTCTAGGATATTCTGCTTCCCATTTCCACATATGTCGCGACTTCCTTTCTTTCTATGTTTACCTAAATAAAAAAAGTTTGTACACTTACATTAGAGGATTTACATTATTTTTTCAACTTTTACGAGAGGATGATACAAAATGATTTATCCGTACAAAGATGTATTCCCAACGATTGATGAGTCCGTTTTTATTGCAGATTACGTAACCATTAGTGGAGATGTAACGATTGGTGAACAAAGCAGCATTTGGTTTAATACCGTTATTCGTGGTGACGTTTCACCTACGATTATTGGAAAAAGAGTGAACGTTCAGGATCAGTGCACGCTCCATCAGAGTCCTGATAAAACGCTGATTTTAGAAGATGACGTAACAATTGGTCACCAAGTCATCTTACATAGTTCGATCATTCGGAAAAATGCTTTAGTTGGCATGGGCTCCATCATTCTAGATGGTGCTGAAATCGGTGAAGGAGCTTTTATTGGCGCCGGAAGTCTCGTTCCACCTGGAAAGAAAATCCCACCCCACTCACTTGCCATTGGAAGACCCGCCAAAGTGGTGCGAACATTAAATGAAGAAGATTTAAAAGATATGGAGCGCATCCGTCAAAGCTACGTCGAAAAAGGCCAGTACTACAAAAGTTTGCAAACGAAATAATCGGTAATTATATAGAAGAAATCACTTTATTTAAACACAACGCTCCTGTTAGAGACCTCTACAAATTAATATGCAACGTTTTGGCGTATCAATACTTTCATAGGAGGAGAGGATTAGTCATTCTCCTCTTATATTTATTAATTGCGCCGAGCAGCCTAATCATGAAGAGCATTTATTTACACTTTCTTATTACTGCCTTTACATTTTTCTTTTACAATGATAAGAAAGAATTCTTAATAAGGAGTTTTCATCGATGAAAAAGAAAATCATTCAGAAACTCTATGAATTAGAATGCCAATTATTTCGTATGCTTAACCGCCATTTTGACCGCAAATTTCTAAGTCGTTATTTTCGCTTTGTTACACACTTTGGTGGAGCACTTCTAACCATTGCGATCGCTCTGTTACTTATGATCTTCACATCTGGTTCATTAAAGCTTACCGCCTATGCTGGGGGATTGTCACTAGCTCTTAGTCATGTGCCCGTCGCCATTATGAAGAAACTATATCCACGAAAGCGTCCATACTTGCAAATAAAAGACACGAAAGTCTTGGAAAATCCTTTAACTGATCATTCCTTTCCTTCGGGACATACAACGGCAATCTTTTCTCTCACAACACCTTTCTTTATTTATTTCCCTTTTGCCGTCATTATTCTTCTCCCATTAGCTTTTAGCGTAGGCCTGTCACGAATTTTTCTCGGTCTTCATTATCCGACAGACGTTCTCGTAGGAAGCATATTAGGGACTTGTACGGGATTGATTTGCTTTTCATTTTTTCATTAGTGACCTAAAGGAGCTGAGGTTTGTTGCGCATTGCTATTTTCACTGACACTTTCACTACACAAGCAAATGGTACAGCCAAAATAATTAACCGATTAACAGATTACTTACCAAAGAAAGACATCTCATTTCAATTATTTTCTGCTAAAGGACCATTTACCAATCAAGCATCCCATTACGTAAATCAGTTTCCAAGCGTGCCTTTTTTTCTATATCCTGAATGCCGCTTTGCCGCTCCTAACTTCATTAAAATAAAGCGCAAACTACAAGACTTTCAGCCAAATATTATACACATTGCGACCCCATTAAATTTAGGACTATGCGGCTTGTACCATGCCAAAAGTCGAAAAATCCCGCTCATTGGCTCATATGATACAAATTTTAAAGAATACTTAACTTATTATAACATCGAGCAACTGTCTTCCGTTGCTTGGAAATACATGCGATGGTTTTATCGCTCCTTTGACAAAATTCTTGTTCCATTACAAGGTGTAAAACAAGTACTGGAAGAGCAGAAATTCCAAAATGTTTCTCTTTGGACCCCTGGAGTTGATGGTGCACTTTTCCATCCAGAATATGATCGCTTTGATGTTCGTCTTAAATATAATATTAAGCGCCCCTATATCCTTACGTATGTTGGATGTTTAAGACCTGAGAAAAACGTGTCAGCACTATTAGAAATTGCACGACATCTTCCACCCCATATTAAACACCAGGTTCATTGGATAATTGTAGGAGATGGACCCTTGAAAGAAACATTGCAGAAAGATTCATTAGAGCATATGACGTTTACAGGTCTTTTAAGAGATCAAGATCTTGCAAAGGTATATGCAGCATCAGACTTATTTGTTTCCCCTTTCCAAACAGAAACATTTGAGGACGTTGTACTAGAATCTCTTGCTTCTGGAACTCCTGTTATTGGAGCTGATTCAGCAGGAATCCAAACTGTTGTTACTCATGGAGAAAACGGATATTTGTGTGAAACTAATTCGACGGAGGAGTTCTCCAATTATATTAGCCTATGTCTTGAGCATCCTGATCTCCGAAAAAAACTTGGGTTACAAGCCAGAAGGTACGCACTAACACAGACATGGGATAGAGTGTTTGATCGATTACTGACGTATTATACGATCCTTCTAGAGAAGGAAAAAATGAACATTCAATTTGCGTAAGTAAAAGCGCTAAGAAGAGACGCTCTTAGCGCTTTTGCTTATCCCTTTTACTCGTAAATAATTCAATCATGAATCAACATAGATGAAATCACAAATTATCTTTTATTTGTTGTAAGTAGCTAGTTATATTTTCTTCTATAAATGGTGTATCAGGTATCGATTTATTTTTCTTTATATTCATTGCCAACTGGTTAAGTACACGAGTCAAGATTTCCTCTCCACGTTCATTAGGATGAAATTGAATGCCGTATTGAAAAAGATTATTTCCAATGTCCTCTTTCCATACTATATTCCCTAACATATTAATTTCTTCGCCCATTACTGTTTGGGTAAATTCCATTGTGATATCCGAACGAACCGGTAACTGTAAATGGGAAGCAAAACGCAACCCTCTAATTCCCAAACTTTTAATGACTATTTCCATTGCTTTCATCTGAATTTCTTTTCCATTAATTTCAGTGATCGTCATACCACCTTTTAAAAATTGAGGCAACGTAACGCGGAAATATTTTCGTCTTTCACTATTATAAGGCTTTATAGATGAAAAAGATGGCTCTAAAATACCTTGTTTGAGAATTCTTAAAAACACATTTTCAGGTAATGGTTTACTGTACGCATAGCCTTGAATAATACGCACCTCATTCTGTTTTAAAAACTCATGTTGCTCTTTCGTCTCTACTCCTTCTACAACCAAATCTACGCCTAAGCCTTTACACATAGAAAGAAGAGATTTAACAATAATCTTATTCTTTTCGCTTGAGACAATATCTTTGACAAATGAACGATCAATTTTTACTACATCAATTGCAAAGTCTTTCAGGTGTGAAAGAGAAGAAAAGCCTGATCCAAAATCATCTAAGGCTACTTTAATACCTAATTCTTTCAGTTCTACGATCGTCTGAAAAACTTCCTTAGGATTTGCTATCAGTGATCCTTCGGTAATTTCTATTTCAAGCATCGAAAGCGGAATGCTATATTTCTCAATACAAGCTTTAATGTATGAGACCAAGTTTCCGCTTAATAGTTGTTGAGGAGAAATATTAATTGAAATAGGAATAATGTCAAACTCTTTCTCTATCCATACTCTAATTTGCTGACAAACTTTTCCAATAATCCAATCTCCCATTTCAAGGATAACTCCGTTCTCTTCTGCAATCGAAATAAACTCTCCAGCAGCCACCATCCCCCAAACAGGATGATTCCATCTCATTAAAGCTTCGGCTCCTATTATCTTATTATCAGTGGGCCTAACTTTAGGCTGATAATGAATCGAAAACTCCTTGTTCTTCACTCCTTTTCTCATATCTCGATCAAGCGTATATAATTTATAGGAGTTTGCATTTAAGTTAGATGTGTACATTTGGAAAGTATTCTTACCAAGTTCTTGAGAACGGTACATAGCTACATGAGCATTTTGTAAAAGTGAATGAACATCTTTACCATCTAACGGATACAAACTTACTCCGATGTTGGAGGTCAAAAACAACTCATACTCCTCTACATAGAATGGTTCACTGAGACTAGCTAAAATATCATCTGATATTTTTTTGATCGTCTCTATATTTTGATTCCCTTTATAAATTAAAGAAAATATATGACCTCCTATTTTAAAAAGAAAATAATCTGTTTTTTGATACACGTTCAATCTTTTCGTAATTTTAATAAGAACTTCATCACCGATTCGGTGACCGAGCGTATCATTGATAAATTTAAAACGGTCTATTCCTATTATAAATAGCGCAAATCCGTTCTCTTTGTTCGATAGGGCAATTTCTGATTTGATTTTTTCTTCAAGCAAATACCGATTAGGTAGAAAGGTTAGGTAGTCATGATTAGCTACCGCATTTACTCGTTCAAGCAAATGACGATTTTCTGAAATGTCCGTTATAATTCCATGAGTTTGAATAAGTTCACCCTTTTTATCTAATATAGGCTCCGTATGATCTTCTAACCATTTTACTTTTCCTTCGGGTGTTTGTATCCGATATTGATAGCGTACAACTTGCCCGCTTAGAAGCAATTGCTGTTTTTGATCATATTCAGCAAGATCATGGGGATGCACAAAATCCCTCCATTTTAACTGCCCTTTTAAAAGACTTTGAGCGTCAGTCTCCAAAATCTTTTCTACACCTGCTGAACAAATCATACATCGGTTTTTAACTGTATTAAATTCCCATATACCGACATCTAGGCGTTGATACATCCTTTCTACTACTTCTTCTCTCTCGACAAGCATAGCTTCTAAATTCTTCTCTTTTGTTACATCACAAAGCGTTCCTATTAGACGGACAACGTTATCCGCTTTATCTAAGATCATGCTTCCTTGCTCTAATATATATTTGACTTTACCCCCTGGTAACAAAATACGATATTGCTCCTGGTAATCACTTTTATCTATCATGGCTTTTGCTATAGTAGCATTGAGCTGCTTAGCATCGTCCGGATGAATTAGTTTGATAACTTCTTCTGTACTCAGTACACCATTTCGATTGTCTTTAATCTCAAATAAAGCATAAGCCTGCTCTGACCAATATAGTTTTTCTTCCATTACATCGTAATTCCAGCTTCCAATGTTACCTGCTAACTCAGCTAAAGATAACTTTTCTTCTAATTCATTAACTTTATGGTGAAGAAGCGTATGCGCTCTTATATCTATGAAGAGCTTATACACTCCAATTACTTTTCCATTAAAGTTTATAGGGACACTACTAATTAAAACCTCAATCATGTCTCCTTCTTTGTGCTGAACAAAAGAGTTATGTTCTTGTGGCTCTCCATTTTTCGCTTGAACAAAGTATCGGAAATTTTTATTGTGGTATGAAGTAGGCGTAATTTTAATAAATGGACAATGAAGTTCATCAGTGGAATAACCAGTTAGAGCGCTCATTTGAGGATTACTATAAAATATATTAGCGTCAAGATCCAACATAATAACCGGTCTTGGATTGTGGTAGAAGAAAGTACCTAATTGTTTAAGGAATTCTTCTACTTCTCCTAAAAGGTCTAAATCTGTAACCTCTGAGTTGAATGCTCTCTTCTTTAAATTAGATAACATCTTTTTAAACTGCATAAATGCATTACTCATACAATGCTCCTCCTTAGTATAATCAGCAAAATATCAGGCTCATTTCTACTGAGAAACTGCTATAAGGCGCATAAAGTTAGAATAGAGCCTCCGCTGTTACAAATGCTAGAAAATCTAGCTAGCTTAAACAGGGTTGAATATCTCATTTAATCCTTAACTCCGTTTTAGACATCGTAATGCTTGATATTTTCAATACTAAAAAATACCCATTAATTGGATATTATGAAGGTTTATTTAAAAACATGATGTAAATTTTTTCTTTATAATCCATTAAACACAAGGTAATTCTGAACGTATTAAAAAACCATTTCTTATGCCTTTTGTAGACTCCATTTCTATTCCTACCTAGACCATAATAACTGACACTATTCTGATTAACACAGCTGTTCAAATAAGAAAAAATAAAAGTGGATTGCTACACTTTTGGGCATAAAAAAAGCGCTAAGGAGATCTCCTTAGCGCTTCGTTTTTCATTAGTTTAATGCTGCTGCTTTTAACGCTTCTGCTTTATCTGTAAGTTCCCAAGGAGCGTCAATGTCTGTACGGCCAAAGTGACCATAAGCAGCTGTTTGACGATAGATTGGGCGACGAAGGTCAAGCATTTTAATGATTCCTGCTGGACGTAAGTCAAAGTTATTGCGAACCGCATCAACTAGAACTTCTTCTGTTACTTTACCTGTGCCAAATGTATCAATTGAGATTGATACTGGCTGTGCTACACCAATTGCATAAGCTAATTGAACTTCACACTTGTCAGCTAAACCAGCAGCAACGATGTTTTTCGCTACGTAACGTGCCGCATAAGCAGCAGAACGGTCTACTTTTGTAGCGTCCTTACCAGAGAATGCACCGCCACCGTGACGTGCATAACCACCGTAAGTATCAACGATGATTTTACGACCAGTTAAGCCCGCATCACCTTGAGGACCTCCGATTACGAAACGTCCAGTTGGGTTAATGAAGTATTTTGTATTTTCATCAATTAATTCAGTTGGAACAACTGGCTTAATTACGTGTTCTTTAAGGTTACGTTGGATTTGCTCTAAGCTCACTTCTGGGTGATGCTGAGTTGAAATAACAATTGTATCGATACGTACAGGGTTGTCATTTTCATCATACTCAACTGTTACCTGAGTTTTGCCGTCTGGACGTAAGTAAGGAAGAATTTCTTCTTTACGTACTTCCGTTAAACGACGAGCTAATTTATGAGCAAGTGAAATTGGAAGAGGCATAAGTTCTTTTGTTTCGTTATTTGCATAACCAAACATTAAACCTTGGTCTCCTGCGCCAATTGCTTCGATTTCTGCATCTGTCATTTGACCTTCACGAGCTTCTAAAGCTTGGTCAACACCCATTGCGATATCAGCAGATTGCTCATCGATTGATGTTAAAACTGCACAAGTTTCAGCATCGAAACCATATTTTGCACGTGTGTAACCAATTTCTTTAATCGTTTCACGGACAATTTTTGGAATGTCTACATATGTAGACGTAGTGATTTCACCACTTACTAATACTAAACCAGTTGTAACAGTTGTTTCACATGCTACACGAGCGTTTGGATCTTTTGCTAAAATGGCATCAAGAATCGAATCAGAAATTTGGTCACAGATTTTATCTGGATGTCCTTCTGTAACAGATTCAGACGTAAACAGACGACGTTTCGTTGACATCAATTTTCCTCCTTAATTATACAACAGATGATACGGTACTCATTTCCCTTATTGTTGTTCAAAAAACGTTAGAAATATAAAAAACCTTTCCCAATCGAGGAAAGGTAGCAAATTTTCACTAAAGCCTTTCACTCTTATCGATCAAGGGCTTTCCCCTTGCATCAGGTTAGCACCTTATCACCAAGTAAAAAAATATAAAGTATGGTGATGGTTGCTGGGTTTCATAGGGCCTGTCCCTCCACCAGCTCGGGATAAGAGAGTATCCGTTCAAGGAACAATATTACATGAAAAGCTCGAATTCTGTCAACCGTATTCAAGGAGAAAAAATGAATAAATTCTTTGTTGAAAATAACGTATTCATTCCCCGTTTTGCTACGGTTTATTAAATTAACCCTGTGAACTTTCTTTCGTTATAAAATGAAATTGATTGTGTTCATTTTTATATAGGAGAATATCATTACTTTTCCTTTTCGATGTACATTTTTTTATGAAAAACGAACGATTATCGTTAAATAGTATACAATAATTAAATAAATGTGTTATACTAATTTCGAATTAGCTTGTTTCGTACTATATATACAAGGGTGGTAGAGCTTATGAATACAGTTGATAAGTCCATTAAATTAGCAGAATTACTACAATTAGAAGCTGTACAGCACAATTTATCCGTTCCGCGCTTAGTAGAAAAAGTGTTAGAGCGTCAGGAAGGAACGTTAACTGCCACAGGTGCTGTGCAAGTCCATACAGGAAAATATACGGGAAGATCCCCACAAGATAAATTTATCGTTGATGAAGAAAGCGTAACGAGTAAAATTGACTGGGGAAACGTGAATCAGCCATTTTCTGCTGAATTATTTGATTCTCTCTACAATAAAGTTCTTCGCTACCTAAGCGAACAAGATGAACTGTTCACATTCAACGGTTTCGCTGGAGCTGACGCTCGCTACCGTTTGCCAATACTTGTTGTCAATGAATATGCGTGGCATAACCTGTTTGCCAAACAGCTGTTCATTCGACCAACAGAAGAAGAGCTAGCAGAACATGATCCACAGTTTACCATTATTTCCGCTCCAGGATTTAAAGCAGATCCAGCTGTAGACGGGACTCATTCTGAAACATTTATCATTGTATCATTTGAGCGTAAAGTAATTTTAATCGGTGGAACTGAGTATGCAGGAGAAATGAAAAAATCTATTTTCTCTATTATGAACTATTTGCTTCCAGAACAAAACATTTTACCGATGCACTGCTCGGCAAATGTCGGCACTGAGGGCGATGTTGCTTTATTCTTCGGCCTTTCAGGTACTGGGAAGACAACTCTCTCAGCTGATCCAAAACGCCGCTTAATTGGCGATGATGAACACGGTTGGTCAAGCTCAGGCGTCTTTAATATCGAAGGTGGTTGCTATGCAAAATGTGTGAACTTATCTGAAGAAAAAGAGCCGCAAATTTACAATGCCATTCGATTCGGGGCTGTATTAGAAAATGTAGTCGTGAACGAAGATAGTAGATTACCAGATTACGATGATGTTTCGCTGACTGAAAACACGCGTGCAGCTTATCCATTACAAGCAATTGACAACATTGTCGACCCAAGTGTAGCAGGTCATCCGACAACTATCATCTTCTTAACAGCTGATGCGTTCGGTGTGCTTCCTCCAATCAGTCGCTTAACAAAAGAGCAAGCAATGTACCATTTCTTGAGCGGGTATACAAGCAAACTAGCAGGAACTGAAAGAGGCATTACGTCTCCAGTTGCAACATTCTCTACTTGCTTCGGTTCTCCTTTCCTTCCGCGCCGTGCTGGAGAGTATGCAAAAATGCTTGGAGAAATGATTGATCAGCACAATGTAAGCGTCTACCTGGTCAATACTGGTTGGACTGGTGGAGAGTACGGAGTTGGTCAACGTATGAAGCTTCAATATACACGATCAATGGTGCAAGCCGCTCTTGAAGGTGAATTACGAAACGCTGAAACTGTTCAGGATCAAATTTTCGGTCTTCAAGTTCCAACTCATGTTCCAGGTGTACCAGACGAAGTTCTTCAGCCAGCAAAAGCGTGGAAAGATCCACAAGCATATGAAGTGAAGGCACAAGAACTTGCGATGAAATTCAAAGACAACTTTAAGCATTTTTCAGAAGGTTTAGATGCGATTAAAAACGCAGGCGGACCGCTAATCTAAATACTTACTCTACACAAACAAAGGCAATAGCGAAAATGATTGGTTCATTTTCGCTATTGCCTTTTAATTTGTTGAGTGTAATTTAACTAGTTCATACGTAATAAGCGTTTTATCGCCGGACATTTCAAGCTTTCGAATTAACGCTTGTCCGCTACTTTCGCTGTGCTTTGTCTTATGAACACTGACCGGAATATCAATCGGATATAAACGATAACCGTCCTTTTCTAGTAAAAAAAGATTTTCTTCTAAGCGCGTCTCTTTTCCTTTTGTCACGATCATTGTGTTTAATTCTAGTGGCATCCCCATTTTATAATCCTCCTCAAAAACACTTTATTGAATAAAGCATTTCTAACTATTACTCCCTCTTATCTTATCACGTTTCTCATTGTTCTTTCATCCACTGCGTAAGCTCCCTGACCATTTTTCGATTCTCCTGTGGAGGAAAATAATGCGTGTATTGAGGATAGTAACGTGTTTGTACACTCTTCCCTGCTTCGACCAACCTTTTCTCTAAACGATAAGAATGTTCAACAGAAACATTTTGGTCCTGTTCACCGTGAATAATGAACACAGGTGCATTCAGAGTATGAATATCATGAAGCGGTGTACGCCATTTGTATCGTTCTGGATACTTGTGAGGCGTACCGCCAATGACCCGTTTCATCATACGGCGCAGATCTTCCCGTTCCTCATAGGTTAGGACCATATCAGAAACTCCTCCCCATACAACGACAGATCGAACCTCAGGAATTAATATTCCAGTGAGCAGCGCCATTACACCACCTCTTGAAAAACCGAATAGGTGAATACGATTTTGGTTTACTTTGGGATAGTGAGCAAGAAGTTCATAGGCATTCACTGCATCAAAGCGATCATCTCCTGCAAAGTCCTCGTTTCCTTGACCTCCTTGATTGCCGCGATAAAAAGGAGCCATTACGACAAAACCTTCTGATGCAAATTGCACAATTCGTCCAATGCGCACCATTCCTACCCCTTTAATTCCGCCTCTCAAATAAACAAAACCATCGTATGTACCTTCTTCTTTTGGCTCTGCTAACAGTCCTTTTACTCGCAGTCCTTCACTCATGTACGTCACGAGATAAAGATCAATACGAGGATTCGGAGATGGATAGCGTTGTTTTTCAATAATCGTTCCATTTCTCATTTCTGTCTCCTCACTTTCCTATTCTTTAGTTTCCCCTTCACTCTCTAAATCACACGTCTAAAGCCACGTATCAAACGTCAAATATTTTACTTTAGGCAAATCACACAACTCCATCTATTGTCATACTTTATGAGTGTTCCAAAAATATTTAAAGGAGGTTACACACCGGTGAAACTTTCGAAATTACTTTTAAGCTGTGTGCTAATTATCGTATTACTTATTCCACTTGCAGCCTGTGGTCAAAAAGATAAATTAACAAAGGTTACGGTTGGAGAGGTTACACATTCACTGTTTTACGCTCCGTTATATGTCGCTTCCTCTGAAGGATTTTTTAAAGATGAAGGATTAGATGTCGATATAAAGCCGACGTGGGGCGGCGACAAGACCATGACAGCTCTTTTATCAGATGGCATAGATATTGGTCTAGTAGGCTCTGAAACGTCGATCTACGTGTACGCACAGGGCACACGTGACCCGATCATTAACTTTGCTCAGCTTACGCAAACAGACGGTACGTTTCTCGTCTCACGAAAAGCAGTCGAAAATTTCTCATGGCAGGACTTAAAAGGCAGCACGTTCCTCGGTCAGCGTAAAGGCGGCATGCCACAGATGGTTGGCGAATTTGTGCTCAAAAATCACGGAATTGATCCACAAAAGGATTTAAAGCTCATTCAAAACATTGATTTCGCTAACATCGCTAATGCCTTCGCATCTGGAACGGGCGATTATGTACAGCTATTCGAACCAACGGCAAGTATTTTTGAAAAAGAAGGTAAAGGACATATCGTGGCCTCGTTCGGAAAAGAGTCTGGCCTTGTACCTTACACTTCTTTTATGTCTAAACAAAGCTTTATTAAAAACAATAAAGAAACCGTTGAAAAATTCACTCGTGCGATTTATCGTGCACAGCAGTGGGTAGACTCTCACAGCGCTAAAGAAATTGCTGCCTCCATCAAAGCGGAATTTAAAGATACCCCAGCTGATATTAGTGAAACGGTGATTGCTCGCTATAAAGAACAAGGATCTTATGCAACCAATCCAATTCTTGATGAGAAGGAATGGGCGAACTTACAAAATATCATGAAAGAAGCCGGCGAGCTTCCAAAAGAAGTAGGCTACAAAACGCTTGTCAATACGAAAATCGCTAATTCAGTTAGCAAGTAAGGAGGGCGTGATTTCATGCTGTCAATTAATCAAATTCACCACACCTACCTCACTCACACCTCCGCCAATACGGTTTTAGAAGACATTAGCTTGTTGATTGAGGAAGGAGAATTTATTTCCTTCCTCGGCCCCAGCGGCTGTGGAAAAACGACGCTTTTATCCATTGTTGCAGGGCTAATTGAACCAACAGAAGGAAACGTGACGATTCACAATAAACCCATTAAAGATGTACCCACACAAATTGGCTACATGCTTCAGCATGATTACCTGTTTCCTTGGAAGACGATTAAGGAAAACGTATTAATGGGATTAAAAATCATGAACAAACGATCAGATGAAGCTGAACAGAAAGCATTAGCGCTTTTACGCATGATGGACCTCGGCGATGTAGAAGAAATGTATCCTAGACAATTATCTGGGGGGATGCGTCAACGTGTGGCCCTCGTTCGTACACTGGCAACCAACCCGTCCATTTTGCTTTTAGATGAGCCATTTTCAGCATTAGATTTTCAAACGAAGCTCAAATTAGAAGATCTCGTCTCAAGCACGCTCAAAGACTTTCATAAAACCGCCCTACTCGTTACGCATGATATCGGTGAATCTATTGCGATGAGCGACCGCATTTTCTTATTTGCGCCTAATCCGGGGCGTATAGCTAATATCTTTACCGTTCCAGAAGAGTTGCGAACCCTATCCCCTTTAGAAGTGAGACAACATCATCGGTACAACGAACTGTTTCAGGACATTTGGAAGGAGCTTGATAGCCTTGGAAAAAATGAATACTAGTCTCCTTCATCAGCAATATTTGAAACGTTTAAGAGTCGAGAAGCGCTGGATCTTATCTATTCAGGCGTTAATCTTCATCGCTTTTTTTAGTCTATGGGAGACCGCTTCTAGGCTAGCATGGATCGATCCTCTAATCTTTAGTTCTCCTACAAAAATTGGCCATTTATTTCTCGAAAAAATGCAAGATGGCTCGTTACTCGAACACATTGGAGCTACTCTACTCGAAACGCTGCTTGGATTTTTACTCGGAACCATCGCAGGTGTCCTTCTTGCAACCCTCCTATGGTGGTCTCCTAAGATTTCAAAGGTACTAGATCCTTATTTAGTTGTTCTCAATGCGATGCCTAAAATTGCACTAGGACCCATCCTCATCGTGGCCATGGGGCCAGGCTTTTTCTCCATCCTTACAATGGGAGCCGTCATTTCAGTCATCATTACAGCCATCGTCGTCTATACCTCATTTCGTGAAGTAGATCCTAACTATTTAAAAGTACTAAAGTCCTTCGGAGCTACGAGAAGACAATGCTTTCAAGAAGCCATCCTTCCTGCTTCCTTTCCAGCTATTATCTCCACCTTCAAAGTAAACGTGGGGCTGTCATGGGTTGGTGTGATCGTTGGAGAATTTCTTGTTTCAGGAAAAGGGCTTGGATATATGATTATATATGGCTTTCAAGTATTCAATTTCACGTTGGTGCTCTTAAGCTTGTTGCTGATCGCTTTTTTCGCTACGATCATGTATCAAGCAGTTGCTTTCCTTGAGAAAAAATTAATTAAAGACAACAGCTAAAAGACGAAGGACTCTTTCCCTATTCCTTCGTCTTTTTATGCGTTTGCTCAAAATGATGAAACAAACTGTTTTTGCACAAGATGTTTCATCACATATTGAAGGACGTTATCCTTCATAATGAAGCTAAACTGTGAGTTGTGCTTAATATTACTCGGCAACTCATCTCGTAACACGGGACCTTTTGTTTCTAGATAATGACGATGTGGAATAATTTCATCAATCGTCGCAAAATAAATATTTTTAATAATTTCTTTTTCTCTACCTGCTACCTTGTATTGACCGATATATGTGAGGTTCTTGATCGTCCCTCCTGTTTCTTCTGATACTTCTCGTGCTGCTGCTTCTTCAGGTGTTTCCCCTTCTTCTACTTTTCCACCTGGAAATTCTAATCCTCTTGTTGAATGATTTGTTAACAGCCACTGACTACCATAGCGGCATACTACCCATACGTGACGAGGAGATTTTGAAAAGGGTAAGCGTTCGAATGATAAAAAGACTTGATTGTGATAAGCATCTTTAAAAGTATACATAGATTCTCCATACTCCATTGTGTTTATTTTCTATCATTTTCTAACAAAATGAAAAAATGAGCAATCCTAAAGAATTACTCATCTATATGAGGTAAGATGTTCATTTCCTTAATGTGTTGTTTGGTCGCATCATCTCCGAGCTTATAGAGCTGTTCGTATATCAACGACATTCCTTGATCATACGCATCATTTTGGCGATCAAAGTGATATTGAATATACGGAACGTGAGCACGAAAAAAACCTTGCCAATCTTCATTATCGTTGCCATTGAACAAATCCCGCAAATGAGTAATTTCGTCATCCGTTGCTTGAATAACATAATTCCAATCAAAAGCTGATTTACTAAGTGAAATTTCTCCATACCCTACATTTACATAATACGTTTTTTTATGGGTTGATTCATTCATTTTCGCCACTCCTTCATAGTAAAGACCTACTCTTTGTATCTCACGTTTTGAGCTTTTTATGCAGTCTTATTTTTTGAAGCGGCTTTTAATCAACTCAATTCCTTTTTTTAGCGTATCAGGGATTGGGACCCCAATGCTTCTAGCATGCTCGATAATCGACACTACTTCATTGCAAATATAAAATAAAATCGTCGCATCACGAATCATATGGTTTTCCCAAAGAAGCGTATCCAAGAAGTTGGCTACCGCAACTAAAAAGAAAAGGAACATTTTTTTCGCAATGCCTCGAAATCCCACTTTACTTGAAAGTTTTTTTTGAATAGCAGCAATAGCGACTCCCATTACATAGTCCATCACTACGCACGCAACTAGAATCATTAACAGTTCATCCCAGCCACCAAATAAGAAAATGAGGTAAGAACTCACACCAGCCATGAGAACCAGATCTTCTTTCCCCATCCCTTGTACTTCCCTTCTCTCAAAAAGCCTTTAGTACATGGTATGAGAAAAGTTGAAAAGTGACTATGCGTTCTCCTATGAAACCAAAATTTAATAGGTTCTGCATATGGAAAAAAGAGTAGAAGCCGTAATGCTTCTACTCTTTTGACTGATGTTTATTTTCCTAAGAACGCATTGAGCATCCAAAGATGTTTTTCTAAATCCTTGTGGATCGCTAATAGCATATCGCCAGTTGTTTCGTCGTTTGCTTTGTCTGCGATATCCATTCCTTCTTTTAATTCAGAAGTAAGCTTATTGAAATCTTTCGCAAGAGATGCCACCATGTCTGTCGCATTTTCATTCCCCATTGCTTCTTCAATGGACGAAAGTTCTAAAGCTTCTTTCATCGTCGCTACGGGCTTTCCTTCAAGTGCTAACAAACGCTCAGCTAAATCGTCGATGTAAGTACCGGCAGCCGTGTAGAACTCCTCAAATTTCTCATGTAACGTAAAGAACTGCTCGCCCTTTACATACCAGTGGTAATTATGTAACTTCGTGTACAAAACTGTCCAGTTTGCCACTTGTAAATTCAATGCTTCATGTAATTGTTTTTCCATTCTGATTCACTCCTTCTAGTATAGTAGTACCCCATTCGTCTCCTTTAAAACGCCGTCTTAAAATATTTTAATTTTGTGTCTTTTTAAACGATTTGAGGAGCAGACATGATAAAATAAAGGTGCTCTAAGAATAGTTGAAGGAGGAGATTCCTTGTTCACGATTATTTTTATTACCTGTTTTGTCATTGTGGCTATCGTGCTGCTTCTCAGCTTGGTCACAACGTCAAAAGCATATGACTTCAAACACACAGTTGATCCACTCGATGAAAACCCTCATCTAGATTCCACAGATAAAAAAGACACATAAAAAAGGAGCGGAAGTTACCCCGCCCCTTCTTTTATTAACCAAATACTTTTTCTAGATCTTCTTTGCTTTGATCAAGCCAGAAACGCATTAAGCGCTTTGCACCTTCTAGGTCATGAAGCTTCGCTTGACCACATTGCTTTTCATTTGCTGCGGGAATTTCAGTGATTTCAACCGCCGCTTTCATTGTATCTTCAAGCAAATCGATAATTTCACGTACCGTTGGCTCACCGCTTACTACTAAGTAGTATCCTGTTTGGCAACCCATTGGTGAAATATCGATAATATCAAAGTGATCGTATTTATCGGCATACGTACGTAAGTTAAATGCTAATAAATGCTCAAGCGTATGAATCACGTCTGGTTTCATTGCTTGTTTGTTTGGTTGGCAGAAACGAATATCAAATTTATTAACGACACCGTCGCTTCCTACTTTGTGCACACCACAGTGGCGTACGTAAGGTGCTTTTACGGCATTATGATCTAATTCAAAGCTTTCTACTGATGGCATAATGTCAACACTCCTTTTGTATTGTTTGCCCTATTCTCCTCTTCCCGAAAACAATAGGTGCGAAAAGTCATTTTTGAAATTTCTCTTTCATGTTTCTATCATACACGTAATTCCGATTTATTTCATCTATTTAATACGAATTAATTTAATTCGTTGAATTACGAATTCTCTTGAAGTATATTGAAAACTAGAAACTGAAATTCCTAAAGGAACGTGATTTTCTTGCTAAAAAAATTAGTTCTATCACTTATTCGCTTTTATCAGCTTTATTTGTCACCGCTTAAGGCCACTAGTTCGTGCAGGTTTTATCCTACTTGTTCTCACTATGGCATCGAAGCCGTGCAACGATTTGGTGCCTTAAAAGGCGGATGGATGACAGTAAAAAGAATTTCAAGATGCCATCCATTTCACCCAGGTGGCTTTGATCCGGTCCCTCTTAAAGAAGAAAAAGAATCAAAATAATTACTTGTTGTAGCCGTCTACGATTAAATCAAGCTTCCCTGTTTCTGGATCAATTGCCATTCCATGAACAGGGGTATTTTTTGGAAATAGCGGATGTTTTCCGATAACATCTACACTGTGACGAACGCTTTCCTCAACGCTTTCAAATCCTTCAAGCCACTTGTGCAAGTCAACTCCAGCATAATCTAATGTATCAATTGTTTCTTGTGTTACGCCTTGATCTTTCATTTTCTCGAGTACATCTGCTGAATTGATTTTGCTCATTCCGCAGTCATGGTGACCGATCACACACACTTCATCTGCTCCTAGTTCATACACAGCCACTAAAATACTTCTCATAATACTTCCAAATGGATGAGACACAATCGCCCCTGCATTTTTAACAATTTTCACATCACCATTGCGTAAATTTAGTGCATTTGGCAATAGTTCCACTAATCTTGTGTCCATGCATGATAAAATGACCATTTTCTTATTAGGGAATTTAGTTGTTTGAAATTTTTCATATTCCTTTTTGGCTACAAATTCCTCGTTAAACGTTAAAATGTCTTGTAATAAACTCATGTTTTTCTACATCCTTTCAAAAATAAATATACTTGTATTATAAATCATTTTCATATATTATAAAGCATGTTACAAATCGTAATCATTACTATTTATAAAAAGGAGCAGATAAAAGTGGAGAAAAAAATCCCCATTACCGTTTTAAGCGGCTACTTAGGTGCTGGAAAAACAACGTTATTGAATCATATTTTACATAATCGACAAGGCTTAAAAATTGCTGTTATTGTCAACGATATGAGTGAGGTTAATATTGATTCTGAACTCGTTCAAAAAGGTGGATTTTCTCGTACGGAAGAAAAACTCGTTGAAATGCAAAACGGCTGCATTTGTTGCACGCTACGAGATGATCTCATGAAAGAAGTTGAAAAACTAGTAGACGCTGGTGACATTGACTATATTGTGATTGAATCATCAGGTATTAGTGAACCAATTCCAGTGGCGCAAACATTTACATATGTGGACCAAGAGCTCGGTATTGATTTAACGGCCAAATGCATAGTAGATACGATGGTCACAGTTGTAGACGGAAATCGTTTTTGGGAGGATTTTTCTTCTGGAGAAAGTCTTCTAGATCGTCAGCAAGGAACCGATGAGAATGATACGAGAGAAGTCGTTGATCTTTTAATTGATCAAATTGAATTTGCGAACGTTATTTTGCTCAATAAAGTTGATTTATTAGATCTTGAAGACGCAAAGGAACTTGAAATGACATTGAAACGTTTAAATCCGGATGCACAAATCATCCAGACACAAAACAGCCGTGTAGATCTTCATCGCATTCTTAATACGCGTCTTTTTGACTTTGAAAAGGCAAGCCAAGGTGCTGGTTGGATGAAAGAATTAAACGAAGAGCATATTCCAGAAACAGAAGAGTATGGGATTTCTTCATTTGTTTATCGAAGAAAACGCCCTCTTCATCCTGAACGTTTCATGAAATGGCTCGAGAACTGGCCCGTTGATATTGTTCGAGCAAAAGGTTTTTTTTGGTTAGCAAGCCGTAATAATATGGCAGGACTCCTTTCACAAGCCGGAACATCTATTATGATTCAAGGTGCAGGCGAATGGGTGGCAGCTTATTCAGAAGAAGAAAAACAGCGTACGTTGGCAGAAGAGCCTGAACTACTAAAGAAGTGGGATGCATCCTACGGTGATCGGATGAACGAATTAGTTTTCATCGGAATTGATATGAAGCAAGCCGAAATTGAAGATACGCTTGATGCATGCCTTCTGACGGATGAAGAGATGACAATGGAATGGTCAGCGCTCGCAGATCCCCTTCCCCGTTTTACCGTTAGCTCATAAAAATTTTTAGTTTTCAAATCGTAACAATTACGATATAATAAGCAAATGTTTAAGAAAGAGAAAGGAATGAGATACATAAAATGAAACTAAAAGCACTCTTTTTTACGCTTTTGTTAGTAATCGCTGCAGCTCTCGCTGGCTGTAGTTCTGACGGCGCGAAAAAAGATAAAAACGATAAATTAAAAATTTACACCACGATTTTTCCGATTCAAGACTTCACCCAAAAAATTGGTGGCAAATATGTGGATGCACAAAGCGTGCTTCCTCCTGGAGTAGACGCCCATTCATATGAGCCAACATCTAAAACAATGGTAAAAATTGCGCAAGCAGATGCTTTTATTTACGCGGGCATCGGTTTAGAAGGCTTTGCTGATTCTGCAAAAGAAACGTTAAAAAATGAAGATGTTCAAGTTATTCCCGCAGCAAAAGGTATTAAGCTTGCTAAAGGGGCTGAGCACGAAGGCGAAGCTCATGACGAGCATGGCGAAGGCGATGAGCATGATCATGGAGATAAAGATCCACACGTTTGGTTAGATCCTATTCGCTCCATTCAAATCGCAGAGAATATTAAGGAAGAGCTTGTGAAGCTACAACCTGCTCATAAAAAAGACTTCGAGAAAAATTTCGATGAGCTAAAATCCAAGCTGGAGAAATTGGACCAGGATTACAAAAACACGGTTTCAACAGCTTCTCATAAAGAATTATTAGTTTCACATGCTGCTTATGGTTATTGGGAAGACCGTTACGGCGTTCATCAAATTAGCATTGCGGGACTTTCACCTACAAATGAACCGTCTCAAAGACAGCTGAAAAGCATTATAAAAGAAGCTGAAAAACATAAAATTAAGTACATTATTTTTGAAAAGAATGTGAAGCCACGCGTGGCAGACGTTGTAAAAAAAGAAATCGGTGCGGAATCTCTGACACTTAATAACCTTGAGTCCGTGACAAAAGAACAATTAAACGACAAAGAGGATTACTTCTCTCTAATGGAACAAAATTTAGATGTATTGAAAAAAGCGTTAAATAAATAACAGAAAAAGCGTAGATGCCGTGTGGCACCTACGCTTTTTTTATTAATTCAAGTTGTATTTATTTTTAAAGCGCTCTGCGCGTCCGCCTTTATCAGCAAATTTTTGACGACCTGTGTAAAACGGATGTGTATCGGATGTTACCTCTACTTTAAATAACGGATACGTGTTTCCATCTTCCCACTGAATCGTTTCATTTGAAGTTTTAGTCGAGCCACTGATAAATTTAAATCCGCTGTTAACGTCCATATATACAACCTTTTGATATTCCGGATGAAGATTTGTTTTCATCATGTATCTCTCCTTTTCGATTAGCTTATTTCCATTATAAAACGAAATGATTACTATTTTCAACACTTATGCTCATGTTCAGAAAACTAAAAATCTCATGCATAATTTGTGGAAGAAGATGGACAATAAGGGTCATGAATACTTATTTGGAAAGGTTGATTCTGCATGGATCATTTAGTTACCGCACGTTCAATGTTTGGAATTACAATGGCCTTTCACATTATCTTCGCAACGCTTGGCGTTGGAATTCCACTCATGATTTTGTGCTCAGAACTACTTTATCAGAAAACAAAAGATAACGATTATGCCATTATGGCAAAACGCTGGACTAAAACAATTGCGGTCTTGCTTGGAATTGCGATTCCAACTGGAACGATTGCAGCCGTTCAGCTCTCTTTATTATGGCCTGGTTTCATGGAAGTGATTGGGCGAGTCATGTCACTGCCTTTTCAAATTGAGGTATATGCTTTTTTTGTTGAGGCTCTTTTTATGTCCATCTACGTATATGCAGCAGATCGTATCTCTCCCATTATGAGGATCGTCAGCATCACACTCGTTTTAATTGGTGCTCTCGGATCAGCGGTTTTAATTACAAACGTACATGCTTTTGAAGGAACACCGGCAGGATTTCGCATTGAGAACGGAAAAATTGTGGACGTTGATCCATGGGCCGCTTTCTTTAACCCAAGCTTTGCAGTCACCGCTGGCCATGTGGCCGTGTCAGCATTTATGACCGGTGCTTTCGTCATCGCTTCAGTCGCAGCGGTCAAAATGATTCGCTCTCGTAAAAAAAGCGAGGCGGTATACAAATTTCATCATAAAGCACTCATTCTTGGCCTTGTCGTAGGAGGCATTTTTTCGATTGCTACGGCACTAAACGGACACGCTTCCGCACAGGGTCTTTATGATTACCAACCTGAAAAGCTAGCCGCAGCTGAAGGGTTATTTGAAACCCAAGATCATGCTCCTCTTGCCGTTGGTGGTTACACGAGTGAAAAAGAACAAAAAGTGAAATGGGCATTTGAAATTCCTTGGGGACTAAGCTTCTTATCAGACAACCGCTTTGATACGGTTGTGCTCGGACTGAATGATTTTCCAAGAGAATACTGGCCCCCTTTGTTTATTCATACACTCTTTAATGGAATGGTAGGTATTGGGTCGCTTCTGATCTTGTTATCAATTGTTGGATTTGCTTGGTATAAGATTCTTAAAAAACGCTCGTTCCCTCGCTGGCTCTTATGGGTATTTGGGATTGCAGGTCCTCTTTCAATGCTATCCGTTGAATTTGGATGGGTATTTGCCTGTACAGGCCGTCAGCCTTGGGTCATTTACCGCATTATGAAAACAGCTGAAGCGGTCACAACTTCTTCTGATCTTCATCTGTTGTTTGCCTTTTTCCTTGCCGTTTATTTAATTATGGCAGTCGCTGTTGTACTCGTACTGCTTTATTATTTCAAACGCAATCCGGTTTCAAAAGAACTTGAAGGACAAGTCGAATAGAGAGGTGATCATATGACAAGTGCACTGATTGCAATTATCGTACTGTGGGGATTTATTTTCATTTATGCGGTTATGGCAACGATGGATTTTGGAGCAGGATTTTGGTCGATGATTTATATTAATCGCGAACAAACGAATGCAACGAGCGTTGCTAACCGCTATCTGTCCCCTACTTGGGAAGTAACGAACGTCTTTATTGTGGCGATCGTTGTTGGGTTGTTTAGTTTCTTTCCTGGTGCTGCTTTTACGCTCGGAACCGTTCTACTCATCCCTGGAAGTATTATTTTGTTACTCTTATCTATCCGGAGTAGCTTCCTGGTTTTTTCTCACTATGCCAAAACGTACGAGAAAATTTTAACATACGTATCGGGCATATCAGGATTTTTAATTCCGGCCTTCCTGATCTGCGTGCTTCCTATTACTCACGGAGGATACATTGATCTTATTGACGGAACGAATAAGCTTAATTTGGCAAGCGTGTTTACAAGCCCGCACGTGTATTCATTTATCGGATTTGCGATTAGCTCTACGCTGTTTTTATCATCACTGCTTTTGGCGGACTACTCAAAGGTTTCGAATGAATTCGAGTCGTACAAAATCTATCGCCGTGATGCACTAATTACTGGCCCTATTTCGTTACTAATGGGCGTCTTTATTATGCTAACGATGCGCTCTGAAGCTTCATGGCTTTACGATAACATGATGAACGTTAAGGGATGGCTAATTGGATCGGTCATTATGTTCTTACTAACATTTGTTGCGCTATGGATCCCTTCCACAAGAGGATTGGGTATGCCAAGGCTTGCCGTGATCACAACGATCATTCAGTACTTTTTAGCAAGTTATGCTTACGGAAAAAGCCACCTTCCATACATCGTTTACTCAGACGTTACCATTCATTCCGGATTTACCGATCCTAGTGCATTTAAAGCGGTCTTCATCACGTATATTGTTGGATTCGCTATTCTGTTCCCAGGCTTCTTCTACTTTTGGAAGTTATTTATGAAGGATCGAGATTATTTAAAGAAAAAGATTTACAAATAATGCTCATTTCAGGTTGATGGATACGACGAAAGATGAACGGTGAAACTATACATGTAACGTTATTGTACAAAGGAGGGACAAAAAATGGCTAAGGACGTAATGTGTGAAGTAAACAACTGTCATTATTGGAAGCAGGGAAATAACTGCGGAGCAGAAGCTATTTATGTAGTCAGTCACGCTGGCAATATGGCTTCAGACAGCTATGAAACGGACTGCAAAACCTTCAAACCTCAGGATCTATAAACAAAAAAAGCGCCGCGATTTTATCTTTCGCAGCGCTTTTTCTTATAGCTCATCAAATCCGTTTACATCAGATGCCTTTGTATACTGTCTTGATTTTTGTTCGAAGAAATCTGTTTTTCCTAAATCCACCTCTTGGTAAGCGACAATCCAACGAAGTGGATTTTCAATCGGTGCCTCTGGAAAAGCCTCGCGCCCAAATCCTAATTGGTTGCAGCGCTTGTTGGCCATATATTCAATGTATTGTTTAATCTCTTGCATGGTAATGCCTTCAAACTTCTCACCAATGACCGTTTGAGCCCACTCAATCTCTAACCGAGCCGCTTCTCTAAACGTCTCCACTACAAACGATGCAAGCTCTTCTGTACGGTATTCAGGATTTTCGTTAAGCGTTTCTTTAAATACTTTCTCAAATAACCCCACGTGCAGCTGTTCATCGCGATTAATGTAATTAATCATCGTGGACGTTGCGACCATTTTTTGATTACGAGCAAGGTTATAGAAGAACGCAAATCCACTATAGAAGAATAGCCCCTCTAAAATGACATCGAACACCATCGAGCGCAGGAAGTTTTCAATCGTTGGATTTTCAGCAAATGCTTTGTAGCCATTCGTTACAAAGTCATTGCGCTCACGAAGCTTTTCTTCCGTTCTCCAGTACTCGAATACCTCATCTTGCTTTGGCTTTGGTACAAGGCTTGAAAGCACGTAAGAATACGAATGATTATGAATCACTTCTTGCTGCGCTAGGATAATCATCAGCGCATTTACAGACGAATCTGTGATGTATTCCGCTACCTTTCCTGCATAATCGGATTGAATGCTATCGAGCAAAGCAAGAAGGCCAATAATCTTTAAAAAGCTTTCTTGCTCATCTGCTGTGAGCTGAGGGAATTGCTTGATGTCCTGACCCATATTAATTTCAAAAGGCGTCCAGAAATTCGCTAGCATTCGCTTATATTTTGGGTACGCCCATGAAAAGCGCACATCGTCCCAGTTTAAAATATTGGAGCTTCTTCCATTAATAATGCCCGTTGAGCGGTTTGGTGCTGTTTCGTCCATTAACGTACGTGTTTGTAAAGTCATGTTCTTCGTCCTTTCTTAGCTATGGCAGCTTTCACATTCTTCAATAACGTCACTCGATGTAGAACGCACATAGTAGGTCGTTTTTAAATCTTCCTTCCACGCCGTTAAGTGCATATCTAATAGTTCTTTTGCTTTTACATCATTTCGAACATATAAGTTAAATGAAATGGATTGATCAATATGACGCTGACGCTTCGCATTTTGTTTAATACTCCATTGTTGATCGATTAAGTACACTGATTTGTAATACCACGTCGTTTGCGCATTTAAGTCCGGTGCCGTTACAGGAATTTTGTAGTTCTTCTTCTCCTCTGAGTAAAACTTACGGAAGATCGGATCAATGCTTGCCGTAGATCCTGCAATGATCGATGTAGATGAATTAGGCGCTACGGCCATTAAGTATCCGTTTCTGACACCATGCTCTTTCACTTTTTGACGCAGTTCCTGCCAGCTACTTGATACATACTCTCGTTTATCGAAATAACTGCCATTATCCCAGTCAGATCCTTCAAAGAGTGGATAAGCACCTTTCTCTTTTGCAAGCTCCATACTCGCTTCGATCGTTAAGTAAGCAATCTTCTCATAAAGAGCATCACAATACTCAACGGCTTCATCGCTTTCCCATACCATTTTCTTCAATGCTAATAAATGACTCCAGCCGAATGTTCCAAGTCCGACTGCACGATACTTTTTGTTCGTAATCTCAGCTTGAAGCACTGGAATATTATTTAAGTCGATTACGTTATCAAGCATGCGAACTTGAATAGAAATTAAGCGCTCTAAAACATCCTCTTCTACCGCTTTTGCAAGTGAAATAGACGATAGGTTACAAACAACAAAATCTCCTGGATCTTTCGTAATGACGATTTTACCATCAACCGTCACCTCTTCTGTCACAACCGTTGAGCTTGTGTTTTGCATAATTTCTGTACATAAATTACTGCAGTAGATCATCCCATTGTGACGATTCGCATTCATGCGGTTCGCAGTATCACGGTAAAACATGTATGGTGTTCCCGTCTCTAGCTGTGAAATCATAATGCGTTTAAACACGTCGATTGCCGGAATTACTCGTTTAGATAAAGCTTCGTTCTGGACGCACTCTTCGTACTTTGTTCGGAACGTTCCTGCTCCCTTTTCTTCGTCATAGAAGTCTTCTAGCGAATAGCCCATCACGCGGCGTACTTCGTGAGGATCAAATAAATACCAATCTTCCCGGTTCTCGACTTTTTCCATAAACAAATCAGGAATACAAACGCCTGTAAATAAGTCATGCGTTCGCTGACGCTCGTCCCCATTGTTTAAGCGGGCATCTAAAAAGGAATCGATATCTTTGTGCCAAACGTCTAAATAAACAGCAATCGCTCCTTGACGCTGCCCTAGCTGATCAACGCTTACTGCCGTGTTATTTAATTGTTTCATCCAAGGAATAACACCTGATGAAACGCCCTTGAATCCTTTAATATCGCTGCCGCGGCTACGAATTTTCCCTAAGTAGATCCCGATTCCGCCACCATTTTTTGAAAGGTTCGCTACGTCTGTATTTGAATCATAAATTCCTCGCAGGCTGTCATCAATCGTATCGATGAAGCAGCTTGAAAGCTGTCCGTAAGACTTTCCTGCATTTGATAGCGTAGGAGTTGCAACCGTCATATATAAATTTGATAGAGCCCAATATGCTTCTTTTACTAACGAAAGACGCTTCTCTTTTTCTTCTTTCATCATGAGGGTCATCGCGATAATTAAAAAACGTTCCTGCGGGAGCTCGTAGACGTCACCCTCGTGTGACTTCGCTAAGTATCGATCCGCTAATGTTAGAAGCCCAATGTATGTAAAAAGTGAATCTTTCGATGGATCAATGATGCTCGCAAGCTCATTGATTTCTTCTTTTGTGTACGAGGAAACCAACTGATTGTTGTAAATCCCTTTGTCTGTTAATACTTCAAGTAACTCATCGAAAGAACTATATTTTAAGGACGCATCATAGTTACGGGATTTTGCTGCTTTTGCATAGAGCTGGTCTAAATAAACGGTGGATGCCACATATGTCCAATCCGGCTCGTCAATTGAGATACGTTCTAGTGATGCAAGCGTTAGTAGATTGACAAGCTGGTCTTGATCCATATTTGGTCGTGCAGCGACCGTTTGTTCAATTTTTTCTTCAAAATCATCAAAGTATAGGTGTGAAAACCTCTCTTTTAAATTATTTATGTATGATGAGACCTCTTCAATTGCAGATGTTTGTAATACGTTCACCATTCATTCCTCCTCCATTTTTTCACCAAATAAAAAAGCTCATCGATTACATTCGATGAGCAGATAGAACGAAGAAGGAAAGAAACCATTTCTTTTCTTATCCTCGCTCTATCTTCTCACCTCCCGAAGAAGATAGATTTAACAAACAAGGCAGGTCTCCTGACTTATGCTTCTTTTTACTTTAAGGCCTTCCCATGATGATTCATCACAGTGGTTTTCCTTATTTCATCAGCACTCACAGTTGCGGGTACAGTTCTGGACTTTGACCAGATTCCCTTTCAAGTCGATACTACGACACCTAGTTCATCGGAAATACAATATATAGTATGTTAGTTGTTGTAATTAAACTAAATATAGATTTGAGTTTAATTATAAGTCATAACCTATGAATAAGACAACCATTTTGAAAAATGTTTTGTAAATCTTATTTTTTATAGGCTACTATCTTTTTAGCAATTTTTTTGATATAATCCACATCCACCTCATAACCAATTCCTGGACCATTTAAAACGGTAATATCCCCGTTATCAACGGTTACTTCCGGCATAATAACGTCTTTGTTCCAATAACGGGCAGATGCTGAAATGTCTCCTGGAATATGAAATTGAGGTAGAGTCGCCAATGCTACATTATGAGCCCTTGAAACACCAGATTCAAGCATTCCGCCTACCCAAAGCCCAATTTCTTTGTCTACGCAGTAGTCATGAATTCGTTTCGCTTCTGTTAGACCGCCTACTCGCCCTACTTTGACATTGATAATTTTTGCGCCTCCAAGCTCAATCGCTTTTCTCGCATCATCAAATGAAACAATGCTCTCATCTAAACAGATAGGTGTTTTGATCGCTTTTTGAAGTGTAGCATGATCAATAATATCGTCCGATTGAAGTGGTTGCTCAATCATCATTAAGTTAAAATCATCGAGCCTTTTTAATAGTGAAATGTCTTGCAAGGTATACGCAGAATTTGCATCAGCCATCAGCGGAAGCTCTGGAAACTCTTCTCGAATCACTTTAATGAGCTCATAGTCCATTCCGGGCTTAATCTTAACTTTAAAACGCTTATAGCCATCCCGTAAATGCTCTCGTATTTTCTCCTTCATTTTATCGGGCTGATCGATCCCCACCACTACGCCTGCTTCTACTTTAGAACGTGTTCCGCCTAAAACATCCCAAAGCGGCTTTTGAAGTCTTTTTGCATATAAATCCCATACGGCGCAATCAAGCCCCGCCTTAGCCATGTTGTTACGCTTAATCGGTGCAAAATGCTTTTGTAAATCTCTTGGATGCTCTAGCATTTGATTCAGTACAGATGGGATAAGGAATGTCTCTAGAATATGGGTACACGTCTCAATCGTTTCTTCTGTGTACCATGGGGTAGAAAAAGCCACGACTTCTCCCCATCCGCTTAGTCCATTCTCATCAATGGCTTCAATGAGAATAAGCTCTCGATCTTTTACCGTACCATAGCTCGTTGAAAAAGGCGTTAAAAGAGACATTTCAATATGATATAAATTAATTTCTGTAATTACCATACACGCTCACCCTCCTAGTCCAGAAGCGAAAATAGTTCTCGTCTTAACAGCTTATTTGACGCGTTACGCGGTAGATTTTTTACAAAGTGGACATGCTTTGGAACTTTATATTTTGCCAAATGAGTCAAGCAATGGGCTAAAATATCTTTCTCTTCTACATCATCGCTATTTACCACGACGAACGCGACCGGAACTTGTCCCCACGTCTCATCTTTAAGACCTGTAACGCCTGCTTCTACAACGTCGTGATGCTTTACAAGTACATTTTCAATCTCAGCAGGATAGATATTTTCTCCACCTGAAATAATCAAATCTGAACGGCGATCTAGCACGTAGAGAAACCCTTCTTCATCCATATAGCCAATATCACCTGTATGAAGCCAGCCGTCTCGAATCGTGCCCGCAGTTGCGTCTGGCCGATTCAAGTAACCACCTGTAACATTCGGCCCTTTTACGACAATTTCACCAGGGAGATTGTCGTGCTGTTGCTCTTCCGTTTCACTCATAATCATTACTTCTGAAGGAAATAATGCCTTACCGGCAGAACCAATTTTCTGCAAGCTGTCCTCAGGAGACAGCGTCACGATTTGAGAGGACGTTTCCGTCATCCCGTACGTTTGATAGACGGGAATGTTTAAGCTTGAGCACTTTTCTAAAATCGTCACAGGCACTGGCCCTCCTCCTACTAACATACAGCGGAAGGATGCTGGATAAGGTGCTCCATTTTCCTCTTGTAATAGCTTTGAAACCATGGCTGTTACAACCGAGACAATCGTGACTCCCTCTTCATGTATCGCCCGGTTCATGCGAGACGCATCGAATTTCTCATGAAGGATGACCTTCATCCCATAGATCACGCTTCTCATCAAAATAGACAGCCCGCTAATATGAAACAGAGGCACTGCAATAAGCCAACAGTCATCTTCACGAAGACCTAGGTTTAAAGACGAACCGATTGCACTCCACCAATGATTTCCGTACGTTTGCTTTACTCCCTTTGGCGCTCCTGTCGTTCCCGATGTATACATGATTGTGTCCGTATCACCGAGAGAAATTGTTTTAACGGGGTCAATAGATGCAGAAGTCATGCGCTGCAATTCCTCAAAAGAATGAACCGTAACTGGGCTACCTTTTGCAGATTGCTCAGCCTTGTCTCTCAAAGATGAATCCACAAGCAAATGAGAAACCTTTGCATCCTCTAGCTGAAAGGAGACTTCAGAAGGACTGAGCTTTGTGTTTAACATAACCGTAATAGCCCCTACGTATTTGAGGGCATGAATCATGACAATCATCTCGACTGAATTCGGTGACAAAATCCCTATATATTGACCTTTTTTCATACCAGCAGCCGCCATTTTCCCTGCTAGCTCTAATGCTTTTTCGTGAAGCTCTTGAAACGTTAGAGCCGTCTCACTCATTTGTACCGCCACACGGTTTGGTGTGAGCTTGGCTCTCTTCCATAAAAAAATAGGCATTTCATTTTCTATTAAACCGTTCATGTTCATTCTTCCTTTCCAAAATTTCCTTCACATTAAAAAAACAGCTCGATGAGTAACTCATCAAGCTGTAAGTTTTGTTCGACTTAAGGGAAACGTGGGAACTGTTGGAAGTCTGGATTACGTTTTTCTTTAAACGCATCGCGGCCCTCTTTTGCTTCATCCGTTGTGTAATAAAGAAGCGTTGCATCTCCAGCTAATTGCTGTAGTCCAGCTAAACCGTCTGAATCTGCGTTGAATGCTGCTTTTAAGAAACGAAGAGCTGTTGGGCTCTTTTCTAGCATTTCGTTACACCATTGTACTGTTTCCTCTTCAAGTTGCTCTAAAGGTACGACTGTATTAACTAGTCCCATGTCAAGAGCTTCTTGTGCGCTGTATTGGCGGCATAGGTACCAAATTTCACGCGCTTTCTTATGACCTACGATACGTGCTAGATAGCCTGAACCGTAACCAGCATCAAAGCTACCTACTTTTGGTCCTGTTTGGCCAAAGATTGCATTGTCTGCTGCGATTGTTAAGTCACACACAAGGTGTAGAACGTGTCCGCCACCGATTGCATATCCTGCTACCATCGCTACGACTGGTTTTGGAATTACACGAATTAAGCGTTGTAAGTCAAGTACGTTTAAACGTGGAATTTGGTCTTCACCAACATAACCACCATGACCGCGTACTTTTTGGTCTCCACCTGAACAGAATGCTTTGTCTCCAGCACCTGTTAAGACAATCACTCCTACGTTTTTATCATCGCGCGCATAAGCAAATGCGTCGATTAATTCCATTACCGTTTTAGGACGAAATGCATTGCGCACTTCAGGACGGTTGATGGTAATTTTCGCGATTCCATTGTAAGTTTCGTATAAAATATCTTCATACTTACGTTCTGCTACCCATTCAATAGCCATTATAATTCCTCCAATTATGTAGTAGTTAAAAACTCTCTTACTATTTTACCAAAAATCTTTGGTTCTTCCACGTGAATTGCATGTCCAACATTTTTAATTACCGTTATTGTGCTGTCAGGAAGCTTCTCGTTCATCTCTTTCGCAAGTCGACAAAACTTCTTATCACGCTCTCCTACAAGCAGCAATACGGGCATATGAATGTCGGAAAGATGTGTCCACCAAGAAGGCTGAGAACCCGTTCCCATTCCGAGCAAGCTCTGTGCTAACCCTTGTTCACTGTTCAATAATCGCTGTTTTCGAACGGACTGCTGAACGGCTTCTGGAAGCTCTTTTTGTGTTGCAAAAAGCGGGATGTTTTCCCATTTTTCAACAAATGACGCAACACCATTCGCCAAAATACGTTCAGCAAGCTGCTGATCTTTCTTCTGACGTTCATGGCGCTCCTCTTCTGTTTTTAGTCCAGGTGAGGAACTTTCTAGAACCAATCTTTCAATAACGGTCGGGTAGAGAACAGCCATAGTTAAGGCTAATCTTCCCCCCATAGAATATCCTACCACGTGAAACTTTGAAAAACCAATCTCTTTCATTAAAGTGACTAGATCTGCAGCCAAGCTTTCGATCTCATAACGACTAATTGTAGCGTCATGCTCCGTTTCACCATGACCGATAAGATCTACCATGACAAGCTGAAAATGAGAAGACCATTCTGCCACAAACGGCTCCCAATTTTCCTTTGCGCCTGTAAAACCATGCAAGAGGAGAAGAGGAAAACCATTTCCTTTTATCTCCACTGCATAAGATAGCCCATTAATGACATATTTCTTCATTATTTTTCACCAAGAAATGACTTATTTATTTCCTGGGTAACACGATTCCACAAATTCCGATGATGAAGCACATTCTCATGTCGCTTTGTCTTAATTTCCACGACTGATACTCCCTGCTCTTTCACCGATCGAGAGAAGGCCTCACGGAAAGCTTCCCACGTATCTGCCTGGACGTATTTCCCACCGTACATTTCAATGGCTTTTTCGAACTCGAGATCCGCTGGCGTGCCAAACAATGCTTCAAAATGCTTTTCTTCTTTTGATTGAGGAAGGAAAGAGAAGATTCCTCCTCCATTATTATTAACTAACACAATCGTTATGTTTAGATTGTGCATTTTTGCAGCCAATAAACCGTTCAAATCGTGATAAAAAGATAAATCACCAATTAAGAGAACCGTATTCTTTTCCACTAAGCTTGTCCCTAGCGCTGTTGACACAACCCCATCAATTCCGTTCGCGCCGCGGTTAGCTAAAATTTTAATGTGCTTATCGTTCTCGATAAAGAAGCTATCAACGTCTCGAATTGGCATTGAGTTACCAACAAACAATGTGGATTCGTCTGGTAAAAGCTTGCTTAACTCTAGCACTGCTTTTCCTTCTGAAAGCTCATGCTCACTTTCTAGCTCTTGAAGACCTCTCATTGTTGCCTCGTGAACCGCTAGCCATTTCGAAGACCACTCGTTTGATGCTTCTACAGAAGAAAGATGTGATAGTACGCTTTTACAAAACAGTTCTTCATCACATGAAATCATTTCTGTTGCAAGAAGTGTTGGATCTCTCCATCCCCCTTCTTCATCCACCACAATTAATTCTTTCGGCGTATATTGTTTCATGAACAATAACAATGCCTTTGAAACGGGCATCGCGCCAAAACGAACAATTACGTCTGGTTTGAGCTCGCTCAAGATCGCTTCGTTACGCAAAAACGTATCATAACTATTGACCATCATCGTTTGATCGTGATTACCGCTTCGTAGCTGTGACAATGGGTCTGCTAGAACGGGAAAACCAAGCGTTTTGGCAAGCTCCGTTAATAAATTAGCTGATGAAGAATCGGCTAATCCACCGCAAATAATGACACCCTTTTTATAAGAGGCAAGACGTGTAGCAAGGTGTTTAAAAGACTCATCGGAAAGAGTTGAAATGCTCTTTTGCACCGTCACATAATGATTTGATACGCGCTTTCCTTGATCCCATAAATTATCTAGGCTCAAATTTGGAAGCAATGGCTCACGAAGAGGCACGTTTAAGTGGACAGGCCCCTTTGGTCCTGAAAGTGCTGTTCCAACTGCACGAGCAGCAACTGTACGGATGTACTGAAGCATTGCAGGTGTATCTTCTGGAAGTGCCACCTCTGCAAACCATTTCGCAAACTCACCGAATAAACGAATTTGATCAATGGCTTGAGGTGCTCCAACATCCCGAAGCTCGTGAGGACGATCTGCTGTCACTACAATTAGCGGAACGCGCGCATAAAAAGCCTCTACTACTGCTGGATAATAATTAGCGGTTGCTGTTCCTGACGTACAAACGAGTACAACAGGCTTTTGTTTTGCTTTAGCGATTCCTAACGCAAAAAAACCAGCTGAACGTTCATCAATATTAATATGAACGTTCAGTGCTGGGTGATCAGCTGCTAAAATAGCCAAAGGTGTTGATCTTGAGCCTGGACTTACGACAACATCCTGAACATCAAGGCTCGCTAGTTCATCTATAAATGATGCAATATATGCCGTCATTTTATCAATGTGTGTCATGTGTAGCCCCTCCTAGTGCTGATAGCATTGGGTTGAATTTTATATTCGTTTCGTCATATTCACTTTCTGGATCTGAGTCCGCTACGATGCCACACCCAGCAAATAAGGATGCTTCATTTTTTTGTACAAGACCCGAACGGATTCCTACAATAAATTCTCCGTTTCCTTCCACATCCATCCAGCCTATAGGCGCAGCGTACCAGCCGCGATCCAAGCGCTCAACGTCGCGAATAAATTCAACAGACGTTCGTTTTGGGTAACCACCAAGAGCTGGCGTTGGATGAAGATGCTCCACTAGAGAAAGCAATGTATGGTCCTTCTTCATTTCTCCTTCTACGGGAGTATATAAATGTTGGATATGCTTTGTTTTATATAGTGCTGGATGAGAAGGTGATTCAATCCACTCACAATATTCGCTCATCGCTTCTTTGATCATGTGAACCACAACATCATGTTCAATTAGATTCTTCTCATCCGTAAGCAATTCTTCTCCGAGGGCTTGATCTTCCTCTTCGTCTTTACCACGTCGAATGGACCCAGCTAAACAGGTAGAATAAACGTTGTCTTTTACTTTTCTCACAAGTCTTTCAGGAGATGCGCCTAAAAAGCAATTCTCTCCTTGCTCTATTGCAAACACATAGCTCGTTGGCTGTTCAGCCATGAGTCGATCTGTAATTTGCTCAAGTTTTAATTCTTGATCAAAGGTCACTCGTAGCTCACGAGCTAACACTACTTTTTCAAATTCGTCTTGTTTAATCGCTGACGTAGCCTTTTGAATCGTTTTTTTCCATTTATCTGGCTCTATTTCATGTTTGTTTACCATGATAGAGGAAGACTTCTCTGGAATTGTCGTGAAGTTGAGGAGCATTTTTTCAGCTTCTTCTACTTCTTTTATATAGTCATGCACTTCTTTATGAGGATGCACCATTACGTTAGCTGTAAAATATGCTTGGTCATTGACCACTGTATACAGAAAGGCAGGAATAACAAATTTCGCACTCGGAAACTTATTCCACAAATTAGTTGACTGCTTGTTGGGATCAAATGAAAATCCTCCTACAATTAAAGGACCTGTCCCATACGGATATGAAATGCTGTGAACAACGGTTTGTTCATTAAAGCGCTTCCATTCTCTCTCAATATCTTGGAAACGTCCGTCGGCATTATCTGTTGTAAAAATGTGAGAAATCCCCACACCTGCGAATATATATGATCGATCTGGATCACTCCATAAAAATCGGTCTCCGTTATAGACACTTTTTCCGTTCATTAAAAAAGTCTGGGGGCTCATTTTATGAACGTCTTTCACTATGCTCACTAATTTAGGCATTCCTGTTTCTTTAGCAAAATCACTAGCGTCTTGTAATGTTTTTTGAATAAAACTCTCTGTCATTGCAATCACACTAGATCCCCCTACTCATTGTTTTCATTCTTATCTTTAACCAATTTATTATATATTGTCATAATAAAAAAATCCAGTGAATGGTTTTGGTCTACCTTCTTATTCCACCAGCACTAGCACACATAAACTTATTTTTATTGTTTTGAACTCTTTTCGAACCTATTCAGGTAATTAACAGTTCGTATTGTTTTTTTTTATTACTTTTCGCAAATAATACTGAACAGAAACAAAAAAGAAGGGAGAATGTGCTTTGTTAACCAAACAACAGCTTTCTGAATTAAAACAATCATTATTAGAAATGAAGCATGAAATAGAAGGACATGATCAACAAGAAAAGCAATTCGGTCTTCTTCGAAGTGATGCCCATGATTCAACAGGTGAGCTTTCAAGCTACGATAATCACCCCGCTGATACAGGTACAGAAACGTTTGAGCGAGGGAAAGATTTAGCGTTGAATGAACTAATTCATGAGCAGCTTGAGGAAATTAATGAGGCGTTAAAAGCGATGGATGATCACACATATGGAAAGTGCCGTACGTGTGGAAAAGAAATTAGTGTTGAGCGCTTAGAAGCGCTGCCTACGGCTCTTTACTGTAAAGAACATAGCCCAGAACAAAGTGTTTCGAAAGATCGCCCTATTGAAGAAGCGTCTCTACGCCACCCATTTGGACAATACGAATTTGATGAAAAATTTTATGAGCCATATGATTCTGAAGATAGCTGGCAGGATGTCGCTCGCTATGGTACAAGCGAGTCTCCATCTGATTTTGTTGAAGACACGGAAAATTACAGTGAAACATACATTGAAGCAGACGAAGCGTTAAATTACGTAGAAGATTACGAAAGCTTTGCAGCTACTGATATGTATGGAAATCCGCTTCCTCTTTATCCAAACAAAAAGCACGAAATGTATGAAGACATGTTAGATGAAGAAGGAACGATGACGATCTTTGGAGATTTACCACGTGATGAGAAGGAGCCTTATATAGAGGATTAACGGCCTGAAACAAGGGTATAAATCATAACAAAGAGCTTCATTATCCATCTAAACGATCTCTCATTTAACCCATGGATAGTTCGCCTCTCCATGGGTTAAATGCATTCACTCTAGAAAGGAAGATGAACATGAAAAAAACGGCGATTTTGGTCTTTCTGATCACTTACCTCTTATTTAGTTTAAGCGGCTTCCTATTCCCTATCGATCAGTCTTGGTATGATGCGCTAGATAAGCCTAGCTGGACACCTTCTGGAGGCGTCATTGGCATCGTATGGGGAATTTTATTTGCGCTCATTTCGTTCTCAGTAGCCATTGTTTACAATAAGGATAGCTTCTTTAGAGGAGACAAGTTTTTCTGGATCATCCTGATCATCAACTATATTTTGAATCAAGCCTTTAGCTATTTCCAATTTACCCAAAAAGATTTATTTTCTGCTACAATCGATTGTGCTCTTGTAGCCGTCTCAACGCTCATCTTAATCATTGCTGCCATGCGTCATTCAAAACTAGCGGGTCTTCTGCTTATTCCATACCTTCTCTGGAGCGCATTTGCAACATTCCTTTCATACACCATTTATTCAATGAACGTATAAAGAGGAAATGATACACTTAAAGACGAATTACCATGTTGTAAAGTATAGATGAGGTGATAAGTGTATGAATGCTCATGAGATTGATTATGAAATTCACGGGGACGATATGCAGTTTGTTGAAGTAGAATTAGACCCCGAAGAAAGCGTTGTTGCCGAAGCTGGTGGCATGATGATGATGGATTCCGGTATTGATATGGAAACAATATTCGGAGACGGCGGTGGCGCAACAAAAGGATTATTTGGAAAGCTAATGGGCGCAGGAAAACGCGTTCTTACTGGTGAGAGTCTTTTCATGACCGTTTTCACCAATATCGGTCATGGGAAGAAAAAAGTCTCGTTCGCCGCTCCGTATCCAGGGAAAATAATCCCTATGGATTTAGATGAACTAGGTGGAAAAATTGTTTGTCAAAAAGATTCCTTCCTTTGTGCCGCAAAAGGTGTTTCCATCGGCATCGATTTTCAAAAGAAATTAGGAACAGGCTTTTTCGGTGGTGAAGGATTTATCATGCAAAAGCTTGAAGGAGATGGATTAGCTTTCTTGCACGCAGGAGGTACGATTATTCGTAAGGATCTCCAGCCTGGTGAAGTATTAAAAGTAGACACTGGCTGTTTAGTAGCGATGACAAGAGACGTAGATTACAACATTGAATACGTCGGCAAAGTCAAAACAGCTCTATTCGGTGGTGAAGGTCTTTTCTTTGCTACTCTAAAAGGACCAGGATCTGTTTGGGTTCAATCGTTACCATTTAGCCGTCTAGCTGAACGTGTGTTAGTCAATGCAACCGTTCCTGGAAAGAAACGCGATGAAGGCGGAATCCTAGGTGGATTAGGCGACCTATTCGGAGATCGCTAACAATAAAAAGGAGGAAAGCCAAGCGGCTCCCTCCTTTTTTCATCTCATCATTTCCGCTGCTTTTAACTTCCAAATATCTTCTGAATACTCCTGAATCGTACGGTCACTTGAGAAGTAACCAGAGTGAGCAATATTCAAGCTGCTCATTTGTAGCCATTTATCTTCATTTTGATACGTATTATTGACTTGCTCTTGAGCATGCACATAAGATGCAAAGTCTCGTAGTACGTAATACTCATCATTTTGCATTAACAACGAATCATAGATGGGCTCAAAAATATCGAAGGAATTCGGAAAGAATCCATTTACAAGCTGTTCGAGAACCTGTTTAATTCGATTATCATGATAGTAATAATCAAAGGACCTGTAGCCCCCGCTTTGCTCGTAATGGAGCACCTCTTCTGCTTTTAAGCCGAACAAATACATATTTTCTGCCCCTACTTCTTCACAAATTTCCACGTTTGCACCGTCTAATGTCCCGATCGTTAAAGCGCCGTTCATCATAAACTTCATGTTCCCTGTGCCAGATGCCTCTTTACTAGCTGTAGAAATTTGCTCACTAATATCGGAAGCAGGGAAAATATTTTCTGCCAGGGATACGCGATAGTTCTCCAAAAATACAACTTTTAGAATGGACGATGTTTTAGGATCGTTGTTCACCTTTTCAGCCACTGAATTAATCAGTTTAATGATCTTCTTGGCATAGTAATAACCAGGTGAAGCTTTGGCTCCAAATATAAATGTACGCGGATGGATGGAATAATTCCCTTCCTCCTTCAGACGATTGTATAAGTACATAACGTGTAAAATATTTAAAAGCTGTCGCTTATAAGCATGAAGGCGCTTTACATGAACATCAAAAATAGAATGGTCATCAACGAGAAGCCCTGTTTGCTGATAAATGATGTTGGACAGAATGGTCTTTCGCTCCTGCTTTACTTTTTTGAGATTTTGCTGGAAGCTGCGATCAAATGAAAAAGGTTTTAATTTGATCAATTGCTCTGGTTCATGAACCCACTGCTCACCAATTGTTTCTGTAAGAAGTGATGAAAGCTGTGGATTTGCCTTTAACAGCCAGCGGCGATGAGCGATGCCGTTTGTTTTATTATTAAACTTATCTGGATAGATTTGATAAAAGTCAGCCATTTCTCGTTTCTTCAAAATTTCTGTATGAATCTTCGCTACGCCATTCACCTTGTAGCTTCCTACCAACGCTAGATGAGCCATTTTCACTAACCCATGAGCAATAATGGCCATTCGCTCAATACGTTCCCAATCGCCAGGATACTGCTCCCACAGCTCTTTGCAAAAGCGTTCGTTAATTTCCTCAATAATCATATAGATACGCGGAAGTAGTGGCTTAAAGATGGAAACAGACCACTTTTCGAGCGCCTCTGACAATGTCGTATGATTGGTATACGAAATCGTTTGACTCGTAATATTCCAAGCCGTATCCCAGTCTAACAGTTCTTCATCTAATAACGCGCGCATGAGTTCTGGAATGGCTAGAACGGGATGCGTATCATTAATATGAATAGCCACTTTCTCATGAAGATTGGATAGCGTTCCATATGTTTTACGGTGATTTTCGATAATGCTTTGTAAACTTGCTGAAACAAGAAAATATTGCTGTTTTAATCTTAAAATCTTACCATCGTCATGTGTGTCATCCGGATATAAGAACTCAGATACAGCTTCTGTTTCACGCTTGTAATCCATGCTATTTTTATGCACAGGAAACGGAGATGGCTCCGCATTCCACAATCGTAGCGTGTTCACAACATCTGTTTCATAACCAATGATTGGGATGTCATATGGAACAGCGGCAATCGTTTCACCATTTCGGTGACGATATCTCCAGTAACCATCCTGATCTTGATATGCTTCAATATCACCCCAAAAACGAATTTCAACTGCTTGATCGGATTTTCTCACTTCCCATGCATTTCCGTTTCGCAGCCATTGTTCTGGCAGTTCAATCTGAAATCCATCCACAATCTTTTGATCGAACAGACCGTGTTTATAGCGAATGCCATAGCCATGACCAGGCAGACCAAGAGAGGCCAACGAATCTAAAAAGCACGCCGCTAGCCTTCCCAATCCTCCGTTTCCAAGCCCTGCATCAGGTTCCATCTCTTCAATATCTTCTAAACAAATTCCCAGTTCCTTTAAGCCCGCTTCGACCACTTCTCGAATTCCTAAGTTCGTTAAGTTTTGTCCAAGCAACCGCCCTAGTAAAAATTCAATGGATAAATAGTACACTTGTTTTGAATGAGTTGATCGTTGACGTTCATTAGTGGAAATCCAATTTGAACTAATGTACTCCCTCACCATATTCCCTAACGTATGATATTGATCTTGAATGGTTGATTCTTTAAAACTTTTCCCATAAGTCATCTCAAGCTTTTTCAGAAAAATATGCTGAAAGCTCTTTCGGTTAGAGAACATGATTATCCATTCCTTCCGTTATGTACTAATAAGATCAGCGTATAGCTGATTATAAATGAAAGCTGATTTCGCCCACGTATAGTCACGATTCATAGCCTCTTCTACAATTGCTTGCCACGCATCTTCTTTTTGGTAGAACGTGAGCGCTCGCTCAATTGTATGCAGCATGTCGTGCGCATTAAAGTTTGTAAAACTGAAGCCATTTCCTGTTTTTTCGTACTCATTGTAAGGTTCCACCGTATCGTTTAGTCCACCTGTTTCTCTCACAATGGGAATGGTTCCGTATTTTAACGCGATTAATTGTCCCAGTCCACACGGTTCAAACTGTGACGGCATTAGGAATAGATCTGATCCTGCGTAAATGGTATGTGCAAGCTCCTCATTGAACCCCACTATACAGCGGATTTTTTCCGGGTACTGTCTCTCCATATCTTGAAAGAAATGCTCAAATTCTTTTTCGCCGCTTCCAAGTATAATTAATTGTATGTCATGACTCATTATTTCATGAAAGACGTGTCTGACAAGATCCAAGCCCTTTTGCTTCGTTAGCCTTGTGATCATCGACATAACAGGAACTTTCTCGTCTACATTCAAGCCCAAGGACTTCTGAAGCTCTGTCTTATTTACAGTATTCTTAGTTAACGATTTGACACTATACTTCTGCGCGATATACGTGTCCTCAGTTGGATTATAAATGGTGTCATCAATGCCATTTATAATGCCTACTAAATCTTGATTTCGTCTTCGCAATAACCCATCGAGCTGTTCGCCGTAATAGGGCATTTGAATTTCATCTTTATACGTTGGACTAACCGTCGTAATCTTATCAGCAGAAACGAGTGCTGCCTTCATAAAGCTTACATTTCCATAAAATTCAAGCTGACTCGTTGTAAAATAGTAATCATCTAAATTCAATAATTCATATAAAATTCCCTTCGGAAAAATCCCTTGGAACTGTAAATTATGAATCGTAAAGACTGTTTGAATAGAGGAATAATACTCATAATCAGCACGTAGTAAGAACGGTACCATTCCTGTATGCCAATCATGGCAATGAATGATGTCAGGCAAATGATCCAAGTGCGGAAGTGCATCGATCACCGCTCGACAAAAGAATGTAAATCGTTCGGCATCATCATAGTGACCATACAAACTGTCACGATTAAAGTAGTACTCATTGTCTACAAAGATATACTGCACACCATCTTGCTCTAATACTTCTAATCCACAATACTGACGACGCCATCCCACCTGGACGTATAGAACTTTTTTAAGCACCATCTTTTCTTTAAATTTTTCTGGTATCAGTCCATATTTTGGCATCATTACGGTTACATTTGTTCCAAGCTGTGCCAACTCTTTTGGAAGTGCTCCTGCTACATCAGCTAATCCACCTGTTTTAATAAATGGTACGCATTCTGAAACAACAAACAGTACATTCACGAATTCATCAGAGCTCCTTGACGAGTTCCTTTTGCAACGACTTGAGGGTTCGTAGCATCTCCTTTGATAACCGTATTTACTTCTACTTTTACGTCTTTATCAAGGATAGCATACTCGATATGGCTATTTTCATGGACAGTTCCTTTTTGCATCACGATGCTATTTTTAATGACGGCTCCTTTTTCTACGCGCACGCCTCTAAAAATAATACTATTTTCAACGTGTCCTTCAATGACACAACCGTTCGCCACGATTGAATTTTTCACATTGGATCCCTTTACGTAACGAGTAGGTGGCTCATCTTTTACTTTTGTTAAGATCGAACGTTCTTTTAAGAATAATCGGCTCCATGTATCTGGTTTCAATAAACTCATGCTAGCAGAGAAGTAAGAAGGAATATCTGAAATTCTTGCTACATATCCTGTATGTTCATAAACATGAATCGTTTCATGTTTTTCAATGTATTGGATCATTTCATGAACATCTTTAAAATCATGCTCTGTATCCTGCAATAACGAAACAAGTCGGCTTTTTTCAAGCACATACATTCCAAGCTGCTCACCTTCGTGTTCTAGCGATGTTACTGCAGCTCCTACTTGGACATGACGTCGAAGTACAGGTTTAAAATCAATGTTACTAATATTAAAGGTGTTGCTAATTAACACATACTTTTGGGTACTTCGCAAAAAGTAATCAATATGATAACGTAATTGCGAAAATAGTGTTGAGGGTTCAGTTTGAAGCTCGCTCATAATTGGCGGAAAAATGTAAAGACCATCTCGTTTTCGGTCTAAATCCCATTCCTTTCCTGAACCTAAATGGTCCATTAATGAACGATAATGACTGCGTGGAAAAATGGCTACGCTGCTAATACCAGAATTCACCATGTTAGATAAGATAAAATCAATTAATCGATATCTCCCTGCAAAAGGAACTGCTCCAACAGAACGGTACGCTGTTAATGGGGTTAAAGTGTTGTGATATGTTGATGCTTCAATGACTCCTAACATTTGCTTGTTCATGATAACCCATCCTCCTATTATGAATTTAATTCTTCGTGTACTGCTCGTTCCTTATTTAATACTTCAATCATCTCATCTGTAACTAAAATAACTTCTTCCGCACCTTTAATTGGTCGAATAATCGCTCCATCGGGAATGATCATTCCTGATGGAACAATCGCATTCTCAATGTACACATGCTTTCCGATATGAGCTTCTGGCATAACGACCGTACGATTGATTTCTGTCCCTTTTCCTATATGTACACCTTGGAAAAGAACCGAATTCTCAACCTTCCCTTCAATGACACACCCTTCATTAATTAACGATTCAATAACGGTTGCGTCTGGTGAAATATATTGTGGTGGATAATTTGGATTTACTGAATAAATTCTCCATGAATAATCAAACAAGTTTAAGTCAGAATTCTCTTTCAACAGATCCATGTTTGCTTCCCACAAGCTTTTAACCGTCCCAACATCTTTCCAATAGCCTTGGAAAGGATAAGCGACTAGGCTTTTCTTCTCATCGAGTAAAAGAGGAATCACATCTTTACCAAAGTCATGACTTGAGTGTGGATCTCTTGCATCCATTTCAAGATATTCTCTTAACACACTCCATTTGAAAATATAAATACCCATAGATGCTAAATTACTTTTAGGATTTGCTGGCTTTTCATCAAACTCGACGACATTTAAGTTCTCATCCGTATTCATAATACCGAATCGACTTGCTTCATCCCACGGAACTTCAATAACTGAAATCGTCACATCAGCATCTTTTTCAATGTGATGCTCTAGCATCTCTTCATAATTCATTTTGTAAATGTGATCACCGGACAAAATAAGCACGTACTCAGGATCATATTGTTTAAGATAGTTCATGTTTTCATAAATCGCACTAGCTGTCCCCTTGTACCATCTCACCCCTGAAGACTCTGAATAAGGAGGTAAGACTGTAACCCCTCCATTGCGCTTGTCTAAGTCCCATGCACTTCCAATCCCAATGTATGAATGAAGTACGAGCGGCTGATACTGCGTGAGAACACCAACTGTATCAATTCCTGAGTTCGTGCAATTACTTAAGGTGAAGTCAATAATACGGTATTTCCCTCCGAAAGGAACCGCTGGTTTTGCTAGATTAATTGTCAGAGAGCTCAGTCGACTCCCTTTTCCTCCTGCCAATAACATTGCTACGCATTTTTTTTTGACCATTTTTCTTTTTCTCCCCTCTGCTCTTCTTCGCTCGCAGTATATTAATTCCAAACGCCGGAATATTTAATTCAATGTGATAAGGTTTTCCGTGATAGGACTCTTCATGGAACTTTAATTCTTTTTTATTTGTAATACCTGATCCACCATAGCTACTGTCATCGCTATTTAAAACTTCAATATAGCTTGTCGGAAGTGGTACCCCTACTTTGTAATCATGGTGAACGTGCTCAGAAAAATTACAAATGATTACATACACATCGTCTGGATTTTGTCCTTTCCGAATAAACGAAAAAATCTTTTGAGCACGATTATTTACATCAATCCACTCAAAACCTTCAGGAGAATAATCCACTTCAAAAAGCGGTTTGCTTCGGTTGTAGATTTTCATCAGCTCTTTGAAATAAACGTTCATTTTTGCATGCATGTCAAAGTCAAGTAACAGCCAATCTAGCTGTTCAAGATCCTTCCATTCATCAAATTGACCAAACTCACCTCCCATAAAAAGTAGCTTCTTTCCTGGATGTGAAAAGAAAAAGCCATATAACAGTCGGAGCTGCGCAAACTTTCTCCAATAATCACCCGGCATTTTATTTAATAAGGATCGTTTGCCGTGAACAACTTCATCATGTGAGAACGGTAAAATGAATTTTTCGTTAAATGCATAGAGAAGAGAAAACGTAATTTTATGATGCAAATGCTCTCGTTCATCTACATTTGCTTCCATGTAACTTAAAACATCGTTCATCCATCCCATATTCCACTTGTAGCTAAATCCTAGACCGCCTTCATTAGTTGGACCCGTCACATCAGGCCAATCGGTTGAATCCTCAGCAATCATTAAAGCAGTTGGCTCATGAGCGTAAACGGTATCGTTGAGCTTCCGTAAAAATTGAGCTGCATACTCATTGGCTACTAATTCATTTGAATTGTTCCAATAAAGCATATTAGCGACAGCGTCCACTCGAAATCCATCTACGTGGTAATGTTCGAGCCAAAATACAGCGTTAGAAATTAAAAAGCTTTGAACTTCAGGTTTCCCTAGATCAAAGTTTGCTGTTCCCCATACATAATTTTCTCGATCCCGATCTCGCGCATATTCATAGGTAGGTAAACCATCAAACATATATAAGCCATGCTCGTCTTTGCAAAAATGACCTGGAACCCAGTCGAGTATTACACCTATGCTGTGCTGGTGACACTGATCGATAAAATACATAAAGTCTTTTGGAGAACCATAACGGCTCGTTGGAGAGAAGTACCCTGTTCCCTGATATCCCCATGATCGATCATATGGATGCTCAATGACGGGTAAAAGCTCTACATGCGAAAACTGATGCTCTATTAAATATGGAATTAACTCTTCTGCCATTTCTACATAAGAATACAAAGTATCATCTTCATGCTTTCGCCATGATCCCATGTGAAGTTCATAAATAGACAATGGCTTTTCAAACGTTGATTTAACTTTCTTTTTCCGGAACCATGATTGGTCATTCCATTTATATCCAGAAAGATCAACAACCACCGAGGCTGTATTAGGTCGGAGCTCACTAAAAAAAGCATATGGATCAGCTTTTAAAATGATTTTTCCATTAGACGAATGAATTTCATATTTATACATTGTCCCAGCAGATAATCCTGCGACAAAAAGACTCCATATGCCTTGTTCATTTATTTTTTCGAAATCATAGCCAGCTCCTGACCAATTATTAAAATCACCTACAACTGCCACTTTTTTTGCATTTGGAGCCCAAACAGAAAATCGAACGCCCTGTTGACCATTTTGTTCTACTAGATGGGCGCCAAAAAGCTCATGGCTTTTGAATAGATTTCCTTCGTGGAACAAATGAATATCGTGCTCAGTAGGTTTAATCGTCGATAGCAATCACTTCACCCTCTAACATTCGTTTATAAGCATATTAAATTCGATAATAACTGCTAAAATCCTCTATATATTCTAAATATTATACACAAATGATCATTCACTTCTTGACTGGATGAATATAATCTCTTTTCTATTTTTTTACATACCTTCTATGGTTTACCCTCTTTTTAAAAAAGAAAACCTAAAGAAAAAAACATAAAAAAAAGCAGTTTGCAAATTTGCAAACTGCTTTTTTTGGGATGACCCGTACGGGATTCGAACCCGTGTTACCGCCGTGAAAGGGCGGTGTCTTAACCGCTTGACCAACGGGCCATTTAGACTGGCGGAGAAGGAGGGATTTGAACCCTCGCGCCGCTTACGCGACCTACACCCTTAGCAGGGGCGCCTCTTCAGCCTCTTGAGTACTTCCCCGTATGGCTCCACAGGCAGGACTCGAACCTGCGACCGATCGGTTAACAGCCGATAGCTCTACCACTGAGCTACTGTGGAAAATATGGTGGGCCTAAGTGGACTCGAACCACCGACCTCACGCTTATCAGGCGTGCGCTCTAACCAGCTGAGCTATAGGCCCCTAAATGGAGCGGGTGATGAGAATCGAACTCACGACATCAGCTTGGAAGGCTGAGGTTTTACCATTAAACTACACCCGCTAAATATAAAGATAAATGGGGCGACTGATGGGAATCGAACCCACGAATGCCAGAGCCACAATCTGGTGTGTTAACCACTTCACCACAGCCGCCATCATCTAAATGGTGGCTTGGGACGGAATCGAACCGCCGACACAAGGATTTTCAGTCCTTTGCTCTACCGACTGAGCTACCAAGCCACTATAGAATATGTTTATTGAATTAAATGGCGGTCCCGACCGGGATCGAACCGGCGATCTCCTGCGTGACAGGCAGGCATGTTAACCGCTACACCACGGGACCATGTTATGTATTAATTGGTTGCGGGGACAGGATTTGAACCTGCGACCTTCGGGTTATGAGCCCGACGAGCTACCAGACTGCTCCACCCCGCGATAATAAGTAATAAAATTTATGGAGGAGGAAGGGGGATTCGAACCCCCGCGGGCTGTTACACCCCTGTCGGTTTTCAAGACCGATCCCTTCAGCCGGACTTGGGTATTCCTCCGTATAAATGGCTGCTACTGGTGGACCTTGTAGGACTCGAACCTACGACCGGACGGTTATGAGCCGTCTGCTCTAACCAGCTGAGCTAAAGGTCCTTCAATATAAGCTATTTGGTAGCGGCGGAGGGGATCGAACCCCCGACCTCACGGGTATGAACCGTACGCTCTAGCCAGCTGAGCTACACCGCCAAACAGTTTATAATGATAATATATGGTGGAGCCTAGCGGGATCGAACCGCTGACCTCCTGCGTGCAAGGCAGGCGCTCTCCCAGCTGAGCTAAGGCCCCATATATTGAATCTACTTAATCCTAACAACCTCTGGTCGGGAAGACAGGATTCGAACCTGCGACCCCTTGGTCCCAAACCAAGTGCTCTACCAAGCTGAGCTACTTCCCGTTGTTATGGCGCGCCCGAGAGGAGTCGAACCCCTAACCTTTTGATCCGTAGTCAAACGCTCTATCCAATTGAGCTACGGGCGCATATATGGTGCCGAGGGCCGGACTTGAACCGGCACGGTAGTCACCTACCGCAGGATTTTAAGTCCTGTGTGTCTGCCAATTCCACCACCCCGGCATACTTTCTGGAATTGGACTCTGGAGCGGAAGACGGGATTCGAACCCGCGACCCCCACCTTGGCAAGGTGGTGTTCTACCACTGAACTACTTCCGCATATTTGAATGGTGCGGGTGAAGGGACTTGAACCCCCACGTCGTAAAGACACTAGATCCTAAGTCTAGCGCGTCTGCCAATTCCGCCACACCCGCATTCAAAAATGGTGAGCCATGAAGGATTCGAACCTTCGACCCTCTGATTAAAAGTCAGATGCTCTACCAACTGAGCTAATGGCTCAACCTAAATGGTGCCGGCAAGAGGACTTGAACCCCCAACCTACTGATTACAAGTCAGTTGCTCTACCAGTTGAGCTACACCGGCATTTGGTTGAAATAATGCTACCATTCTATACATTTTTCAAGGATAAATGGTGGAGGATGACGGGATCGAACCGCCGACCCCCTGCTTGTAAGGCAGGTGCTCTCCCAGCTGAGCTAATCCTCCATTATGTAAGCCTGGCGATGTCCTACTCTCACAGGGGGAAACCCCCAACTACCATCGGCGCTAGAGAGCTTAACTTCCGTGTTCGGTATGGGAACGGGTGTGACCTCTCTGCCATAATCACCAGACTATATGAAAGAACATTGTTCTTTCAAAACTAGATAACAATTGTTAAGGAGAAACATTTTGGTTAAGTCCTCGATCGATTAGTATCTGTCAGCTGCACGTGTCGCCACGCTTCCACCTCAGACCTATCTACCTGATCGTCTTTCAGGGATCTTACTAGCTTGCGCTATGGGAAATCTCATCTTGAGGGGGGCTTCATGCTTAGATGCTTTCAGCACTTATCCCGTCCACACATAGCTACCCAGCGATGCCTTTGGCAAGACAACTGGTACACCAGCGGTGTGTCCATCCCGGTCCTCTCGTACTAAGGACAGCTCCTCTCAAATTTCCTACGCCCACGACGGATAGGGACCGAACTGTCTCACGACGTTCTGAACCCAGCTCGCGTACCGCTTTAATGGGCGAACAGCCCAACCCTTGGGACCGACTACAGCCCCAGGATGCGATGAGCCGACATCGAGGTGCCAAACCTCCCCGTCGATGTGGACTCTTGGGGGAGATAAGCCTGTTATCCCCGGGGTAGCTTTTATCCGTTGAGCGATGGCCCTTCCATGCGGAACCACCGGATCACTAAGCCCGACTTTCGTCCCTGCTCGACTTGTAGGTCTCGCAGTCAAGCTCCCTTGTGCCTTTACACTCTACGAATGATTTCCAACCATTCTGAGGGAACCTTTGGGCGCCTCCGTTACTCTTTAGGAGGCGACCGCCCCAGTCAAACTGCCCACCTGACACTGTCTCCCAGCCCGATCAGGGCTGTGGGTTAGAATGTCAATACAGCCAGGGTAGTATCCCACCGACGCCTCCACCGAAGCTAGCGCTCCGGCTTCTCAGGCTCCTACCTATCCTGTACAAGCTGTACCAAAATTCAATATCAGGCTACAGTAAAGCTCCACGGGGTCTTTCCGTCCTGTCGCGGGTAACCTGCATCTTCACAGGTACTATAATTTCACCGAGTCTCTCGTTGAGACAGTGCCCAGATCGTTACACCTTTCGTGCGGGTCGGAACTTACCCGACAAGGAATTTCGCTACCTTAGGACCGTTATAGTTACGGCCGCCGTTTACTGGGGCTTCGATTCAAAGCTTCGCTTGCGCTAACCTCTCCTCTTAACCTTCCAGCACCGGGCAGGTGTCAGCCCCTATACTTCGCCTTACGGCTTCGCAGAGACCTGTGTTTTTGCTAAACAGTCGCCTGGGCCTATTCACTGCGGCTCTCTCGGGCTTGCACCCTAACAGAGCACCCCTTCTCCCGAAGTTACGGGGTCATTTTGCCGAGTTCCTTAACGAGAGTTCTCTCGATCACCTTAGGATTCTCTCCTCGCCTACCTGTGTCGGTTTGCGGTACGGGTACCTCCCACCTCGCTAGAGGCTTTTCTTGGCAGTGTGAAATCAGGAGCTTCGGTACTATAATTCCCTCGTCATCACAGCTCAGCCTTCATGATGAGCGGATTTGCCTACTCATCAGCCTTACTGCTTGAACGCACATATCCAGCAGTGCGCCTACCCTATCCTCCTGCGTCCCCCCATTGCTCAAACGGTGGGGAGGTAGTACAGGAATATCAACCTGTTGGCCATCGCCTACGCCTTTCGGCCTCGGCTTAGGTCCCGACTAACCCTGAGCGGACGAGCCTTCCTCAGGAAACCTTAGGCATTCGGTGGACAAGATTCTCACTTGTCTTTCGCTACTCATACCGGCATTCTCACTTCTAAGCGCTCCACCAGTCCTTACGGTCTAGCTTCACAGCACTTAGAACGCTCTCCTACCACTGACATCATAAGATGTCAATCCACAGCTTCGGTGATACGTTTAGCCCCGGTACATTTTCGGCGCAGAGTCACTCGACCAGTGAGCTATTACGCACTCTTTAAATGGTGGCTGCTTCTAAGCCAACATCCTGGTTGTCTAAGCAACTCCACATCCTTTTCCACTTAACGTATACTTTGGGACCTTAGCTGGTGGTCTGGGCTGTTTCCCTCTTGACTACGGATCTTATCACTCGCAGTCTGACTCCCAAGGATAAGTTTTTGGCATTCGGAGTTTGACTGAATTCGGTAACCCGTTGGGGGCCCCTAGTCCAATCAGTGCTCTACCTCCAAAACTCTCACCTTGAGGCTAGCCCTAAAGCTATTTCGGAGAGAACCAGCTATCTCCAAGTTCGATTGGAATTTCTCCGCTACCCACACCTCATCCCCGCACTTTTCAACGTGCGTGGGTTCGGGCCTCCATTCAGTGTTACCTGAACTTCACCCTGGACATGGGTAGATCACCTGGTTTCGGGTCTACGACCACATACTCAAATCGCCCTATTCAGACTCGCTTTCGCTGCGGCTCCGTCTCATCGACTTAACCTTGCATGGGATCGTAACTCGCCGGTTCATTCTACAAAAGGCACGCCATCACCCGTTAACGGGCTCTGACTACTTGTAGGCACACGGTTTCAGGATCTCTTTCACTCCCCTTCCGGGGTGCTTTTCACCTTTCCCTCACGGTACTGGTTCACTATCGGTCACTAGGAAGTATTTAGCCTTGGGAGATGGTCCTCCCTGCTTCCGACGGAATTTCACGTGTTCCGCCGTACTCAGGATCCACTCAAGAGAGAACGAGGTTTCAACTACAGGGTTGTTACCTTCTTTGACGGGCCTTTCCAGACCTCTTCATTTACCTCGTTCCTTTGTAACTCCGTATAGAGTGTCCTACAACCCCAAGAGGCAAGCCTCTTGGTTTGGGCTAATTCCGTTTCGCTCGCCGCTACTCAGGAAATCGCGTTTGCTTTCCTTTCCTCCGGGTACTTAGATGTTTCAGTTCCCCGGGTCTGCCTTCAACTTCCTATGTATTCAGAAGAAGATATCATTCCATTACGAATGATGGGTTTCCCCATTCGGAAATCTCCGGATCAAAGCTTACTTACAGCTCCCCGAAGCATATCGGTGTTAGTCCCGTCCTTCATCGGCTCCTAGTGCCAAGGCATCCACCGTGCGCCCTTTCTAACTTAACCGTATTGGTTATTTCAAAAAGTGTTACACTTTGTTTTCCTTAACATTCTTGCTATCTAGTTTTCAAAGAACAACTGCCTCATGATCACGACGTGATCAAAAGACTTCTTATTGAAAGTTCTCAATGAACCTTCAAAACTGAACAAAACGACGTCACGTTGTTTGTTGCTGAACACGTGGTTCAAGCAATTTTCCTTAGAAAGGAGGTGATCCAGCCGCACCTTCCGATACGGCTACCTTGTTACGACTTCACCCCAATCATCTGTCCCACCTTAGGCGGCTGGCTCCTTACGGTTACCCCACCGACTTCGGGTGTTACAAACTCTCGTGGTGTGACGGGCGGTGTGTACAAGGCCCGGGAACGTATTCACCGCGGCATGCTGATCCGCGATTACTAGCGATTCCAGCTTCATGTAGGCGAGTTGCAGCCTACAATCCGAACTGAGAATGATTTTATGAGATTAGCTTCACCTCGCGGCTTCGCAACCCTTTGTATCATCCATTGTAGCACGTGTGTAGCCCAGGTCATAAGGGGCATGATGATTTGACGTCATCCCCACCTTCCTCCGGTTTGTCACCGGCAGTCACCTTAGAGTGCCCAACTTAATGCTGGCAACTAAGATCAAGGGTTGCGCTCGTTGCGGGACTTAACCCAACATCTCACGACACGAGCTGACGACAACCATGCACCACCTGTCACTTTGTCCCCCGAAGGGGAAAGCTCTATCTCTAGAGTGGTCAAAGGATGTCAAGACCTGGTAAGGTTCTTCGCGTTGCTTCGAATTAAACCACATGCTCCACCGCTTGTGCGGGCCCCCGTCAATTCCTTTGAGTTTCAGCCTTGCGGCCGTACTCCCCAGGCGGAGTGCTTAATGCGTTAGCTGCAGCACTAAAGGGCGGAAACCCTCTAACACTTAGCACTCATCGTTTACGGCGTGGACTACCAGGGTATCTAATCCTGTTTGCTCCCCACGCTTTCGCGCCTCAGCGTCAGTTACAGACCAGAAAGCCGCCTTCGCCACTGGTGTTCCTCCACATCTCTACGCATTTCACCGCTACACGTGGAATTCCGCTTTCCTCTTCTGCACTCAAGTTCCCCAGTTTCCAATGACCCTCCACGGTTGAGCCGTGGGCTTTCACATCAGACTTAAGGAACCGCCTGCGCGCGCTTTACGCCCAATAATTCCGGACAACGCTTGCCACCTACGTATTACCGCGGCTGCTGGCACGTAGTTAGCCGTGGCTTTCTGGTTAGGTACCGTCAAGGTACGAGCAGTTACTCTCGTACTTGTTCTTCCCTAACAACAGAGTTTTACGATCCGAAAACCTTCATCACTCACGCGGCGTTGCTCCGTCAGACTTTCGTCCATTGCGGAAGATTCCCTACTGCTGCCTCCCGTAGGAGTCTGGGCCGTGTCTCAGTCCCAGTGTGGCCGATCACCCTCTCAGGTCGGCTACGCATCGTCGCCTTGGTGAGCCGTTACCTCACCAACTAGCTAATGCGCCGCGGGTCCATCTGTAAGTGACAGCCGAAACCGTCTTTTAACATCCGCTCATGCGAGCGAAAGTGTTATTCGGTATTAGCTCCGGTTTCCCGGAGTTATTCCCATCTTACAGGCAGGTTACCCACGTGTTACTCACCCGTCCGCCGCTAACTTGTTAGAAGCAAGCTTCTAACAAGTCCGCTCGACTTGCATGTATTAGGCACGCCGCCAGCGTTCGTCCTGAGCCAGGATCAAACTCTCCGAAGAAATGTTTGACTTGCTCATTTGTTGTCTTACTTTTAAAACGTTGACGTTTTGCTTGTTTTGTTCAGTTTTCAAAGTTCATCTCGCTCGTAAGCGACTTTATTATCTTACCACTTACAAATCTCATTGTCAACAACTTTTTCAAAAAGTTTTTTTGACGTTTTGTTTTGTATCGTGTTGTCTTAGCGACAAGTAATAATATATCATCTCTTTTTATTAGACGCAATACCTTTTTTAAAAAAAGTTTAAAAAACAGCTTGTACCTTATCTTATCATTTTTTATAGAAGAAATATACTACCTCCAATAAGTTTCTTGTAATTCCATCTTTCACTAGATATGCAATGATCAAACCTCCTCTTTCTATCATTTTTGATCTCACTACGAAAAGTGTGAATATATCATTTCTAGCTTACATATCTTTTTAATAGATTACAGCTAACGGGAGGTTTATAAATGTTCAATCTCATTCAACTAGCACTCATTGTATGTATTAGCATGTCTATCATTCTGATCTACGCTGCCTACTGGGAAGCGATTGATATATGTAATCAAGAGGAAAAAGAAAAAGTAAACGGACTTTCAATGATTACTTTTTCTTCTCTAGGGCTTACCTTCTCCTTACTTGCTTCTCATTTTCAGTCCCTTTACTAATAATTGATACCCTTCTTCACAGGATGGGTATCTTTCTTTTTGTCTAGCATAAAGAAAACAACCCCGAGAAAAATGAGAAGTCCTCCTAGTAATTGTGTGGTCATGACTTTCTCATCCAATAATATGTACGCTAACCACACGGCTCCTACAGGCTCTAATAGAATTACCATTGATACGGTTGAAGTGCTCACATATTTCACTGACCAATTAAATAGAGAATGTCCTAAGAGAGTTGGAAATACCGCCAGTAAGACAAAGTACACCCATTCATCTAGCTTATAACCAACTAACGGCTCACCCTTTATCATTACGTAAAGAAGTAACACAACCGTGCTACTCGTATAAACAATAAAAGTATAGGATAGTAGAGACGTTTTGTTTCGGACCTTTTGCCCAATTAATAAATAGGCGGTGACTAACGCACAGGCAACTAGTGCTAGAAAGTCTCCGTACATAGCTCCACCACTAATACGAAAATCTCCCCAACTAATAATTGTACTGCCGATAATTGCGCTCATTCCACAAACAATTCCCTTTTTACTTACTTTCTCTTTGAAAATAAAATAGGCTCCTACAAAAGCAAATAGGGGCTGAAGTGTAACAATTACTACAGAACTAGCTACAGACGTATAACGAAGTGATTCAAACCACAAGATGAAGTGTAGAGCCAAAAATAGACCCGATAAAAAGGATAATCCCCATTCTCTCCTCGTAAACTTCTTAATACCCTCTATCCCCCCTCCACGCCATGCAACAAAAGGGAGCAAAAGTAACACAGAAAATAACAAGCGATAAAAAGCAATGACCCCTGAAGGAGCATGTGAAAACTTTACTAATATGGCTGATGTGGAGATAGAGAGCACACCCACAAACAGAACTCCGTACACTTTTAAGAGCTGCTTTTGCATTAACGTCCTCCTCTTCATAATTTGTCGAATATTTATTTTTGAAATATTCTAACTTTTTGTTAAGATGATGTTAATCCTTCTTACATTTTATTTTTATCATCATTTGATGAAAAGGAGAACATTTTTTTATACGCTAAGGAGGCCTTTATGCTGAAAAACCAAACGATCGGGCAATTATTGAAGGAAACGGCTTCATTATTTAAAGAGAAAGAAGCCATTGTCTATTCTAAGGAGAATATTCGATATACCTACCAGGAATTTTACGATGCAACAACTCTTGTCGCAAAAGCTTTATTGAACCTAGGCATAAAAAAAGGAGAGCATATTGCTATTTGGGCAACTAACGTTCCTGAATGGATTCTTCTTCAATTCGCTTCCGCACGTATTGGAGCGGTACTAGTTACAATTAATACGAGTTATCAAGAACACGAGCTTGAATATCTACTTAAGCAGTCAGATACCTCTACGCTATTTTTCATCGATGAATTTAAAACTACTTCTTATTTATCTATTGTAGAAAAGCTCTACCAATCAAAAAGACATTCTCCATCCCAACTGCCAGCTTTGAAAAATTTCGTCCGGATTACGTCAGAGACAACATCTTCTTTCCCTACTTGGTCACAGTTTTTAGATGGCCACTATTCTGTTACGGATGAAGAGTTGTCTGAATGCGAGCAGCTCCCTATTCCTAGCGATGTGATTAATATGCAATATACGTCGGGAACGACAGGTTTCCCAAAAGGTGTGATGCTCACACACCACAATATTGTAAACAATGGGTTTCTTGTTGCTCAGTCGATGGGATTACGTTCTACTGATATTCTTTGCATACCAGTTCCACTCTTTCATTGTTTTGGGTGTGTAATGTCAACGCTCGCTTCTGTGTCTGTAGGAGCAACAATGGCACCAGTGATAGAATTTGACCCAGAAGTTGTATTGCAAACAGTTGAAAAAGAAAAATGTACTGCGCTCCAAGGGGTTCCCACCATGTTTATTTCTGAGCTAAATCATCCTAACTTTAAACAATACGATTTATCCACTCTTCGGACAGGAATTATGGCAGGGTCGCCATGTCCGATTGAAGTGATGAAAAAGGTGATGAACGAAATGAACATGACAGACATTACGATCGCCTACGGTCAAACAGAGTCCTCTCCTGTCATTACACAAACCACACCGCTTGATTCTATTATGAAAAAAGTAGAAACAGTTGGGAAAGTACACCCACACGTAGAGATTAAAATTGTAGATCCTATTACAAATGAAACCGTAAACGTCGGGGAACAGGGCGAACTGTGTACAAGGGGCTACCTTGTAATGAAGGGCTATTATAAAATGCCAGAAGCGACAGATAGCGCTATTGATGAAGATGGATGGCTACATACGGGTGACTTAGCAACAGCTGACTCAGAAGGATATATTAAAATTACTGGTCGATTAAAAGATATGATCATTCGTGGAGGAGAAAATGTTTATCCAAGAGAGATAGAAGAGTTTTTGTATCAACACCCCTCTATTTTTGATGTTCAAGTTATTGGAGTTCCCGACGAAAAATACGGGGAGAGAGTAGGCGCCTGTATTATTTTAAAGGATAATTGTTCCGTCACGGAACAAGATATTAAAGAATTTTGCAGAGGGAAAATTGCTCATTATAAAATACCCGAGTACATTTTATTCGTCTCAGAATTTCCTATGACCGCTTCTGGAAAAATTCAAAAATACAAGCTCCGTGAAGGAATGAAAGATTACTTTACAACGATTTAATTTATTCATGAATAAAGGGAGGCAAATGAAAAATCATCTTTTTCTTCATTTGCCTCTTTACATATTCCTATCCTATAGCACATATTTATGTAAGAATACCCTTTAACTATCGACGAATTTAGGTGATGACATTGGAATACAATATGTACGATGTATTTATTAAACTAGGTGTTTCCGCTTTACTTGGATTGATCATCGGGCTAGAGCGTGAATTAAAAGGAAAACCCGTTGGATTAAAAACCTCTCTCGTTATCTCCATTGTAAGCTGTCTTCTTACAATGGTCTCCATTGAATCAGCCTATGCCTTTAAGAAAATTGATCATATCACAATGGATCCAATGCGTTTAGCGGCACAAATTGTTTCTGGAATCGGTTTTTTAGGTGCTGGTGTTATATTACGAAGAGGGAATGACAGTATTTCTGGATTAACGACCGCTGCCATTATATGGGGAGCTGCTGGAATTGGAATTGCCGTAGGAGCAGGATTTTTTATTGAAGCAATCTCTGGCCTGGTATTGCTCATTTTAAGCGTTGAACTAATTCCTTATTTGTTCACTTTTATCGGTCCACGCCGATTGCTCGAAAAAGAACTTATCCTACGATTAAAGATTTCCTATGACCAGAATGCCACAAGCATTATTGAACAAATTATTTTAAAAGATATCCGTGTAAAAAATATTCGAATTAAAGATTTAGAAGGTGAACTCGTCCTTCTTCAAGCTAGTATACACGTCTCGAACAAGCGGATCGCAACAGATGTGTACTACGATATACAAGGAATTGACGGAGTAAAGAGTATTGAAGTTGAAAGCTAATAAAAATGAAGAGGTCAGGTGTTTGAACAGCACCCCATCCTCTTCATTTTTGTTTTATGTACGCTAAAAACTCTTCACGTATCTCCTGCTCATTTTTAAATCTCTCTTCTACAATAAGCTTTAACCATGTTTCTTTTTGCGCATGATCTACCTTTAATGATTTAATAATCTTCCGACACTGATCAAGAAATTCAACGTATTGAATATACTCATCGCTAAACAAGATCTCTAGGTCATTGCGAATTTCTTTTGCAAGAGAAGGACTCGCACCGCTTGTAGAGATGGCCACTGATAGCTTCCCTCTCTTTAGTTGAGCAGGCACGCTGAAATTTCCACACTCATAGTTGCTTGCCACACTAACAAGCTGATTGGGAGGTAGACTGCGCGCTAACTTTTCATTAAGCGCCTCATCATTCGTTGCGAGAAACGTGAGAAACGCATCCTTAAAATCCGAAGGGATGACCTCTCTCTCATATACCTTAATCCTTTTCTCCGTTCGCCAGTGCAAAATCTCCTCGGATATGTGGGGAGAAATAACGGTAATGTTTGCTTCTTCTTTCAGCAACGAGCGAATTTTCCTCGTTGCTATTTTCCCTCCACCAGCAACTACGACTTTTTTGCCTTTTAAATGTAACGAAACCGAGTACATGTTAGCTTCTCCCGTCTGATACGATTTGTTCATACACGCGCTCATGTAGCACCTCTTCTAAAAGAGGATGATAGCCTAGGTAGTTTGATAAAATAAACTCCTGTTTCTCATCTGAATAATTCTTCAACGTCTTTTGCATCCCTTTCATTAGCACGCCGGTAAATAATAAATACGGGACAACAAACACCTGTGAATTTTGTGACTGCTTTGCTTTTATCAGGCCCTCCTCAAACGTTGGATCTGTAGCAGCCAAAAAGCACACGTCGATATCCTTAAACGGACTTTCCTTCTTTAGAGCTTCTACAATAAGTGAAAAATCCCTTTTCGTATCGGGATCTGTACTTCCCCTTCCTACTAGCAGAAGACGTGCGTCACTTTGAATCTCCCTGTTTGTCTCACTAATTCTCTGAAGCAGCAGCTGAATAATCTTCTGATGAACACCAAACGGTCGTCCATATTTCACATTAATATGCGGAAACTTATTCTGTACTTTTTGGAGTTCTTGTGGAATATCTTCTTTTGCATGACCGGCTGTCAGCAGAAGAATAGGAATAACCACAATTTCTGTCGCTCCTTTTTCTACACAAGTTCGAAAGCCCTGCTCGATTGTCGGAGAAGACAGCTCTAGAAAACTTACTTCCTGGATCGAGACGTCCATTTTTCCCTTGCAACGTTCAATAAATTGCTTCGCCTGTTCCTCCCCTTCTTTCACTCTTGTTCCGTGGCACACGTATAGAATTGCTTTCATCTTTCTTCACCTACTTTATGCATATTCGTAGAGCGGCATTGTTTTCTTTTCAAACCACTGCAATGTTTCTCGAAGACGAACGACCTCTCCTATTATTATCATACTCGGATTTTGGATATTTTCATCCTTTACGATGCTCACAATGTTCGCCAAGGTTCCCGTTACCGTTTTTTGTTTGCCGTAAGTTCCCCAATGAATTAAGGCCACTGGTGTAGAAGCAGCTTTTCCGTATTTTATTAAGGTTTCACAAATAGAAGGCAACTGGCTAACACCCATGTAGATCGCTAGTGTATCAATCCCTTGCGCCAAGCTCTTCCATTTCACTTCATCACCTTGATCTTTCCGGTGACCTGTGACGAATGCAAAACTTCCGCTATAGTCTCGATGAGTCACTGGAATGCCTGCATACGCTGCTGCGGCTATACCTGATGTGATACCTGGTACAACTTCAAATTCAATGTTATGGTGAACAAGCGCTTCCGCTTCTTCTCCACCTCGTCCGAACACAAAAGGATCTCCTCCTTTTAGTCTCGTGACAACCTTCCCTTCCAATGCATACCTGACAAGGCAGCTATTAATTGTCTCTTGTGTCATCGTATGATCATTAGGCAGTTTGCCACAGTAAATGAAATCTGCGTCCCGCTTTGCATATTGCAAAAGTTCTTTGTTGATTAGGCGATCGTATAAGATCACATCTGCCTGCTGAATGCATTTCATTCCTTTAACTGTAATTAGTTCTGGATCACCTGGACCTGCTCCTACTAAATACACTTTCCCCACTGAACTGCCCCTCTCTGAAAAACCATTTAATAAAGCCCTTAATCATGAAGAACGTGATCAAGGGCTTTTTTGTACCATGGATTTAAATAAATCTTCTCTCTTTTAAATAATTAAGTACAAGCTGAACACATTCTTCGATGTCATGTTTATCCGTCTCTACAACTAGCTCCGCCCGATTAGGCGCTTCGTACGGAGAATCAATTCCCGTAAATTGCTTAATTTCACCGCTGCGAGCCTTTTTATAAAGTCCTTTTGGATCACGCTTCTCACATTCGTCTAACGGACATTTTACAAAGATCTCAACAAATTCATCTTCCCCTAAAATTGTTCTTACCTGATCACGATCTTCTTGAAATGGGGAAATGAACGCCGTTAACACCGCTTGCCCACTATCTACAAACAACTTCGCTACTTCTCCGATACGTCGAATGTTTTCCTTGCGATCATCATCTGAAAACCCTAAATTTTTATTTAAACCAAATCGAATGTTATCGCCATCTAACACGTAATTTCCAATTCCTTGATCAAACAGCGCTCTTGCTACAGCATTTGCGACCGTAGATTTCCCAGACCCTGATAGACCTGTAAACCACAGAACGAAGCTATGGTGCTGATTTTTCTCTCGTCTCTCTTCCTTGGTTACATTCGAATTATGCCAAACAATATTAGTAGACTCTCCCATACTCATTCACCCTTTCTTCTTAAGATGTCACTTGTTGACGCAAGCCGTTAATTAACACTTCAATAACTTCTTTTCGACTGAATGTACTTGGTGGAATTTCCCCGTTACGCAACATTTCTCTTACTTTTGTTCCTGAAAGGATGACGTGATCTTCTTTTTCGTGCGGGCATGTTTTCGTGGAAGCCATTCCTTCACATTTCGTGCAGTAGAAGCTGTGCTCGAAGAACAATGGCGTTATACCTAGCTCCTCAGCAGTAAAGTGACTAAAAATCTTCTGAGCGTCATACGTTCCATAATAATTTCCCACTCCAGCATGATCTCTTCCGACGATAAAGTGCGTGCATCCAAAGTTTTTTCGTACAAGCGCATGGAAAATTGCTTCACGAGGACCTGCATATCTCATTGCAGCTGGGAACACAGCAAGAGCTACGCGGTCTTTCGGATAATAGTTCTCTAACAACACTTCATAGCTCTCCATACGAATATCGGCTGGAATATCATCTGACTTCGTTTCTCCAACAAGCGGGTTTAAGAACAATCCATCGACAATTTCTAATGCTGTTTTTTGGATGTATTCGTGCGCACGATGAACAGGATTACGCGTTTGGAATCCAACAACCGTTTTCCAGCCTAAATCTTCAAATTTCTGACGTGTTTCAACCGGATCTAAATGATAGGTTTGAAAACGCTGTTTCTCTGTTCTCTTAATTAATTTAATAGGGCCTGCTACATAAACATCTGGACGCTCAAATAATTTTTTAACGCCTGGATGCTCCCTATCAGTAGTTTGATATACGTTTTGTGCTTCTTTTTCTTTATTCGGCTCGTAGATTTCTGTCAGCTCTAACACGCCGTATACAACACCATCTTTAGATAGTTTAATTTGATCACCGATTGAAAAAGAATTCGCTTGATCTTTTGTTACAGGAAGAGTAATGGGAATACTCCATACCGTTCCGTCTGCAAGCTTCATGTTTTCAACGACCGATTCGTAATCCGCTTTTCCTAGAAAGCCAGTTAACGGACTATATCCACCAATTCCAATCAGCTCTAAATCACTTAAACCAATGTTATCTAGCTCAATCTCTTTCCCGAAAGAATCATATGAGTAAGTTGGATCAAATAAATTAATTAAGGTTCCACCGTGTGCTGCAATAGTCGTCATACGTAACACTCTCCTAATATAATTTCGATCTGTTTAGTTGGTTTTATATTCAAAAAAAGATTATGAATTTGGGGCGGACTCATGAAGGCCACATTCCACTTTCTGATGACCGGACCATCTTCCTGCTCTTAGGTCTTCCATGTTGTGTGTTGGTAACGTGCATGGCGCACAACCGATACTTGGATACCCTTGGTCATGCAGTTTGTTATAAGGCAAGTCATGCTTATAGACGTACCGCCAAACTTCTTTCCATGTCCAGTGGATTAACGGACAAACTTTAATACGTTTAAATTTATGATCTTGATTTAAAAAATTTGTGTTCTTTCGGGATTCCGATTGTTCGCGTCTAAGTCCCGTAATCCATGCCTCGTGAGACTCTACGGCTTTACGTAACGGAATAACCTTACGAATCTCACAGCATAAGTTAGGATTCGTCTTCCAAAGCTCTTCTCCGTGCTTTTCAGCTTGCTCTTCTAATGTTAAACCTGGCTGTTGAAGATGGATGTTCAACCTTGGAAACCGCTCTTGAATTTTTTCAATGGTTTCATACGTTTCTTTGAAATGAAGGTTTGTATCTAAAAAAACAATTTTAGCATCTGGCTTTACCTTCGAAATTAAATCTAATAAAACAATGGCTTCGATCCCAAAGCTACACGCATAGACGAGCGTATCTCCGTAATGGCCGTATGCCCACTGGAGGGTTTCAAGTGCGCCTTTCGTATCGCTCTCACTAGAAAACGTTGGAATATCTGCTTTTCCCCACGTATCATATACAAGCTTCTCATTCATTTTCAGTCCCCCTATGTCTTGTTTACCGATCAAAAAAGGTGGTTTTAAAAGAAGGATTCAATCTACTTTGCTATATACATCAAGTTAGCATAGTCTATTCATCTAGGTGAAAAGTGATGAAAATAAAAAAGCCTTTCATGAATGAAAGACTTTTACAGGCGAAAGTAACCTTATCTTTCAAAATGTCTTGCATTTTGCTGGATTTGGCACCTTGCTTCTATACAGGTTGCCGGGGTTCTTTGGGCCAGTTCCCTCCCCCACTCTGGATAAGTTTGTTTTTTTAGAAATTTTAACATATTTAGAATGTTTGTCAACTATGCTCTTTCAACAGCGGTTTCTTACTCCATCTTAAGTTATACAGAAATAACAAAGAACAGCTCGTTCCTTATTATTAAAAAATTTTTCTCAAAATAGAAACTAGCAGAATAACTGCAACCACTCCACACAACATAAGTAATGATTTTTCATGTTTGTCAGACGGATGCACAACTACCTCTCCTTCTTCAGTTAAGAACTGTCAAAATAAAGATTCAATCAGCTCTATAAAATAATGGAACCTAATGTCCTCAACAAAGCTCACCAGCCTCTGCCTTTCCACACCCCATGAAGAGTGTGATTCTGCAACTTCCGATAACGTTCTTCTGAGAACAGCAGCGGCTTATGTTTCGAGTATAGCAAAATCAAAATATTTTTCCATTAAAAAACAATTACAAAATTAAAAAAACAGTGGTTTTAGCGAATAAATCGAGATATTTCGCAAATAGTAGAACTAGTTCTTCAACGCCATGACATTTCATCGCAAAACATTGGTTTTAAGGAGATTAAAACAATGAAGCCAGAATCTTACACGCTTACAGCTTCCATTAAAGAAATGCTTGAACGTAATTTAAATGAAATATCACTTGAAGCCCATCAGTTAGCCAGCAGTCTTAATACAAAGGACCACTGTCTTCTGTGTGATTTTGAAGAAATGTACAAGCTATTCATTGATATTCAGTCAGTAGCATCCTCGTACTATTTACAGCAATACTTATCACCTTTCACCTCTCATCATCCAATGCTTTCAATCGCAATCCATCATATGTCAGAGCGCTATCACGGTGCCCTAATTATTATTGAGAGAGATACAAATCTAGACATTTTTATTCAACGAGGCATACCGATTGAAGCTCCTTTGAACAGCTTACTACTAGAAGCGATTTTCTACCCCGGAAATCCACTGCATGATGGGGCGGTATTAATTAGAGGGAATCACATTGTATCTGCAGCAAACGTACTTCCTCTATCGTCAATTGCGGTGACGAACAAAAAATTAGGGACTAGACATCGTGCTGCAATTGGATTATCGGAACAAACTGATGCACTCGTACTCGTTGTCTCTGAAGAAACGGGCCGCATTTCATTTGCGCTAGACGGTACGTTGTATCCAATTAATTCTCTAACAAACCGAATTCAATAGTTGGCTAAGTCTACTTTTTAAAATGCAAGGCGCTTTACAGCAAACGATCAGCTACCTGTACTTTTTGTAGTTCATGAATCTATGTGATTGAAATCGGTCTTCTTTCATTGACAGAATCTATTGTCTGAATTAAACTAATTTTTAGTTTTTGAACCTAGGAGGCCGATCATGAGTATTAAGAAATTTGAGCACGTGGGTATTCAAGTAAAGGATATCGAAGCATCAATCACATTTTATCAAGAAGTAGTAGGATTAGAACTAATTGAACGCTTACCTCATAGCGATTCGAATTTGAAACTAGCTTTTTTAGGGTTAAACAATGAAATTATTGTAGAATTTATTGAGGGATACAACCCTTCTCTTCCTGCTGAAGGTAAGGTGCACCATATTGCCTTTACAGTTGATCATATCGAAGAGGAGCTCCACCGCCTAGAGCAAGCAAACGTTGAATTTGTGTACAATGACATTCAGCACTTGCCGAACGGGGCGAAGTATTTATTCTTCTACGGCCCAGACGGTGAATGGATTGAGTATTTCCAACCACCTACAAAGTAATGAGATGCATTCCTAAATAGAAATTTTAATTATACCTCCTATCCTTGCTGGACATAATGTAAAAGAGACAGCACAGGGTTAGGAGGTTTTTCATTGTTTGAGGCACTTTTATTTCGTTTTTTTCGTCATTCAATCTTATATCGTTTAGCTGTTATTGCCTTATTTTTTATTTTTACTGCCGGGGCCATTATTCATTGGTTGGAGCCAAACCAGTTTAAGACGATTTTCGATGGAATTTGGTGGTCTGTTGTGACCATTGCTACAGTCGGATACGGAGACTTTGCGCCGGAAACAATTGCGGGAAGAGTTATAGGGATTATACTGATTTTGCTCGGTTGCGGATTTATTAGCACGTATTTTTTTACATTATCGTCAATTGTCGTCGCAAAGGAGAATGCTTACATGGAGGGAACTCTTTCATATAAAGGAACGAAGCATTACGTAATCATTGGATGGAATGAACGAACAAAGCAATTTATTGATCATTTTAAAATTGATAAAGGCGAACATAGGATTGTATTAATCGATAATTCGTTAACGGAGAACCCAATGGTTTGCGAAAACGTTTATTTCGTAAAAGGAAATCCTACCTACACATCTGTACTAGAAAAAGCCAACATCGCAGGGGCAGATAAAGTATTAATTACCTCTGATCCTTTCAAAGCAGAAGCACTAGCCGATATGCAGAGTATTTTAATTTTGATTGCTATTAAAGGGATTAACCCTTCTATTCACAGCATCATTGAAATTTTAACGTCTGAACAAGTCGTGAATGCCAAACACGCCGGGGCAAACAAGGTCATCAATACGAATCAATTAATAAGCAACGTCATGTACGACACGTTCTTTTCGACACCATAAAAAAAGTCATCTCTTTTTGTATCATAGGTACGAGATGACGAGAAAAATTCGATTACTTAAGCAACACTTCTTCTAATTCTCGAACGAGAGAACATCCAAGATCTACATATTTCTCTGGAAACTGGGCATCGGGATCTTGCGGTTCCGCAAATTGGTCAATGGATGCCTTTAGATTACCTACATGAACATGATCATCAAGTCCAATTTGATATTTATGTGATAAAAGCAAGGGCGTCTGAATTCGGACAGTTGTTCCTTTTGTATCTAACGCTCCATCAATGGCAACAAAAGGGACACGAAGAAATTGATAGCCTACTTCATCATCGATTTTGTAATCAAATGAACCGTGATCGTAGTCCCAACCTCCTCCTATTGTGTATCCTAGCGGCTTTAATTTCTCCTCTAGATAAAAAAGCTTAAAGGTTTCACCATCTATTCTTGATGTTAGTTCAATCATGATTACCACTCCTTTTGCTATTAGCTTTTCCAATGGGCACTATTCTATAAGCCTAAGGAGGAAGGAAAACATATAAAAAAGGTGACCCATTGGATCACCTTTTTTTATTATTTTAAGCGTTTTTCTAGTTCTGCTTTTTTCTCTTCAAATCCAGGCTTACCTAATAAAGCAAACATGTTCACTTTATAAGCCTCAACGCCTGGTTGATCGAATGGGTTAACTCCTAGTAGATAACCGCTCATCGCACAAGCTTTTTCGAAGAAATAAACCACATAACCGAACGTATAAGCATCAAGCTCTGGAAGTGTCACAATAAAGTTTGGAACACCGCCATCAGTATGTGCTAATAACGTTCCTTCAAACGCTTTGTTATTAACAAAATCAACTGTTTCACCTGCTAGGTAGTTTAGTCCATCTAAATCATCTGCATCTTTTTCAATCGTTAGTTCATGACGTGGTTTTTCCACTTGAACAACCGTTTCAAAAATGTCACGACGACCTTCTTGAACATACTGTCCTAAAGAGTGAAGATCTGTTGAGAAGTTTGCTGATGAAGGATAAATCCCTTTTTGGTCTTTCCCTTCGCTCTCACCGAATAGTTGTTTCCACCACTCAGAGAAGTATTGAAGACCTGGCTCATAGTTAATAAGCATCTCAATTGTTTTTCCTTTGTTATAAAGGACGTTACGAGCTGCCGCATATTGATACGCTGGGTTTTCCTCTAACTCTGATTTTGAGAACGCTTCGCGTGCATCTGCTGCACCTTTCATCATTGCTTCAATGTCTGCACCACTAGCTGCAATTGGCAATAAACCAACAGCTGTAAGAACAGAATAGCGTCCACCTACATCATCAGGAATAACGAACGTTTCGTAGCCTTCAGCATCTGCTAACGTTTTTAGAGCTCCGCGCTCTTTATCTGTTGTTGCATAGATACGCTTACGAGCTTCTTCAACACCGTATTTTTCTTCTAATAGCTTGCGGAAAATACGGAAAGCTAGTGCTGGCTCTGTTGTTGTACCTGACTTAGAGATAACGTTAATAGAGAAGTCTTTTCCTTCTAATAGATCCATTAAATCTCTCATGTACGTAGAGCTGATGTTGTTACCTACAAATAAAACTTGTGGTGTCGTACGTTTCTCTTTCGGAAGAACATTATAGAACGAATGTTGCAACGCTTCAACCGCCGCACGAGCTCCAAGATAAGAACCACCAATTCCCACTACTAGTAGGATATCAGAATCTTGCTTAATTTTTTCCGCAGACTTTTGAATGCGAGCAAACTCTTCCTTGTCATAATCTACCGGAAGGTCTACCCATCCTAAGAAATCGCTACCTGCTCCTGTTTGTTCATGAAGAGCATGGTGAGCTACTTTTACTGCATCGCGTAAGTATGTAAGTTCATGTTCACTGAAAAAAGACAGTGCTTTTGAATAGTCAAAACGAACATGTGTCATGTGTATTTTCCTCCATTTAAAAGTGATTTATTTTCTTTCTATATCCTTTTAAAACCCAGAAAAATAGTCAGAAAAATATAGGGGTTTAGTACAAACTTAATTAAACATAATCCACTACATAAAGTCAAATAAACTCGATGGTTCTCATAGTGGTCCCCACTGAATTTTTCCCTACTCTATGGAAGAGAAAACACGGATTTGTTTTCCTTTTTTATACAAGGGTATAGGTGTTACGTTCAATATTTGTAGTTAAGGAAGGCAGTTACCTATACATGGAAGTTGTGTATTGAGGAAGATTATTTGAAAGAAGACCCATCTTCCGCTTTCATCAACTCATACGTTCGTGGTTCGATCTTTACGTATTCTCGTGGTTTAAACGTTGGTAATCGCATAATCGATTGATCCAATAGGATAGACTTTTCTCCATTAATTCCTTGCATGTAGTAATAGCTAATGGGACGTATTTGATCATTTCTGTATTCTCTTGCAAGTTTGTTATTTAGTACATAGCCACCCGTCAAAAAAACTCCGAATATAGACAAACCAACAAGGATGTGGTTCTTATACACCGAATCATCACCTCATCATTAGGATGCCAAATTGATTAAAAAATATGCCCAAAATAAATTTTTTTTGATGCAAATAAAACCGAGTTTCTATTTATTTAATAAGGTTTGAAAAACGGTTGATACTATATGAGTAGCAAGGATGCACGCGAAAAAAGATTAGTATATAATCAAGGCTAGATATTACCAACTATACTTTTTAAAGGAGGTTCGTACATTGTCTTGGCTTCATTTAGCAATACTTTCACCTTTTATACTGGCGGTGTTTATTCCACTTTTCTATAAGAACTTCCGTCGTATACATACAGGCTGGTTTGTGTTTCCCCTCCCCGCCGTCTTGTTTGGGTATTTTCTACATTTTATCCCGATGAATCAAAACGGGGATGTGTATACTAAAACACTGAAATGGATTCCTAGCCTTCACGTTAATTTCACAGCGCATATAGATGGACTTAGTTTACTGTTTGCTTTGCTTATTAGTGGAATCGGTGCTTTGGTGATTCTTTATTCCATTTTCTATCTATCAAAAGCAAAAGAGGCGCTTCATTCCTTTTACGTGTATTTGCTCCTTTTTATGGGTGCAATGCTAGGAGTGGTGTTGTCTGATAACTTGATCGTTCTTTATAGTTTTTGGGAGCTTACAAGCTTATCTTCTTTCTTACTAATTGGCTTTTGGTATGAGCGCAAAAAGTCCACAAGCGGTGCACAAAAATCACTGGTCATTACGGTCTTTGGTGGTTTATCAATGCTCGCAGGAATTTCTTTGTTGTACATTATAACGGGTACGTTCAGTATTCAAGAAATGTCTTCACAAATTGAGGTGATCACCTCTCATGAGCTTTTTATCCCTGCTCTTATTCTTTTTCTCCTTGGAGCATTTACAAAATCCGCCCAATTTCCATTTCACATTTGGTTACCGGATGCCATGGAGGCACCGACACCAGTCAGTGCATACCTTCATTCGGCAACGATGGTCAAAGCCGGAATTTACCTATTGGCACGCATGAGCCCAATTTTCTCTGATAATGCAGTATGGTTTATTACGGTTGGAATAGTCGGAAGTATTACGTTGTTCTGGGGATCTTTTTCTGCTATCAAGCAAAAAGATTTAAAAGGAATTTTAGCGTTTTCGACCATTAGTCAGCTCGGACTGATCATGTCGCTAATCGGGGTCGGAAGTGCCGCCCTTCACTATGACTACTTGGATGATAACTTTTATGTGATTGCCTTAACGGCAGCCGTCTTCCACTTAATCAATCATGCGACTTTTAAAGGAAGTCTGTTTATGATCGTTGGGATTATTGATCACGAGACAGGAACAAGAGACATTAGAAAACTCGGAGGACTAATGAGCATCATGCCCATTAGCTTTACCATTGCATTAATTGGTGGGCTCTCCATGGCTGGTATTCCCCCTTTCAATGGATTTTTAAGTAAAGAGATGTTCTTTACCGCGATGACGAACGTAATGGAGATGGATATTTACCATTTAGAAACGTGGGGGGTACTGTTCCCAATCATCGCATGGATAGGAAGTATTTTCACATTCCTGTATAGCATCATTCTTGTATTTAAAACATTTACAGGAGCCTATCAACCAGAAAAATTAGCGAAGAAGCCTCACGAGGCACCGATTGGGATGCTTATTTCTCCCATTATACTAGCTTCGCTTGTCATTGTTTTTGGGTTTTTCCCTAATATCTTGGCTTATACGATTATCGAACCAGCCATGTCGGCCATTGCTCCTCAGCTTGTACAGGGCGGCGAGCGATTCTATATCAACATTCAGTTCTGGCATGGACTCAACCTTGAAATTGCCATGACTCTCGGGGTCATTCTCATTGGAATTTTGCTGTTTGTAACGCTAAAGAAATGGACAAAAATATACGATTTGCTTCCTAAAAAATTCACTTTAAATAATCTGTATAACGGCCTATTAAAAGGAATTGAACAAGGATCAAAAAGCATAACGTCATTCTTTATGACCGGGTTCATTCGTGATTACCTTGTCTATATTTTCTCTTTCTTTATCGTTCTTGTCTTAGGAACCATGTGGGCAAAGAATGCGTTTCAATTTAATTTCAGCAACGTAGCACCAATTGGCGTGTACGAAGCCATTTTAGCTCTTGTGACGGTGGCAGCAACTATTACCACCCTTCTATCAAAATCGCGCTTAACAGCGATTATTTCATTAGGGGTCGTTGGATATACGGTTGCCTTGTTTTTTGTCTTATTCCGTGCACCAGATCTGGCTCTTACACAGCTTGTGATTGAAACCATATCTGTAGCGTTATTCTTGTTATGTTTTTACTACTTGCCACAATTGAAGCGAAATAAAAAGCTGACATTTCGCCTGACAAACTTCCTCATTTCACTTGGAGTAGGAGTTGTCGTTACACTGGTTGCTCTATCAGCAAATAGTAACCGACTTTTCACGTCCATTTCTGAGTATTTCTTAAAAGAAAGCTACCGGGAAGCAGGCGGCAAAAATGTCGTAAACGTCATTTTAGTAGATTTTCGTGGATTTGATACGCTATTTGAGATTACCGTTCTCGGTATTGCCGCGTTTGGAATCTTTGCCTTAATTAAACTTCAGCTCGAAAGGAGAAATGAAAATGAAAATGAAAAGCAATGACATCATTCTCCAAACGGCTGCTAAATTTGTAACGTTTATTATCATGATTTTTTCTTTTTATATTTTCCTAGGGGGGCACTTTGGACCGGGTGGCGGATTTGTTGGCGGTCTTTTAACCTCTTCTGCACTCGTTTTAATGTTGCTTGCGTTTGACATTAAAACAATGAGCACCGTCATTCCGTTTGACTATAAAATGCTTATTCCTGTAGGGTTACTAGTCGCATTAGGAACGGGTATCGGTTCGTTTTTCTTTCACGTTCCCTTTCTCACTCATGCTTTTGGTCACTTTACACTCCCTATTATTGGTGAGACAGAGCTTGCAACCGCTACGATCTTTGACCTAGGTGTATATCTTGTTGTTGTAGGAATTACAATGACCATTATTCAAACGATTGGAGAGAGCGAATAATGGAAGTATTAATGGCGATTATATCAGGAATTTTATTTATGGCTGCAACGTACTTAATTTTATCACGCAGCCTCATTCGAATTATTATTGGAACAGGTCTTTTAAGCCATGGTGCTCATCTTCTTATTTTAACGATGGGTGGTTTGAAAAAAGGAACCGTTCCTCTGTTAGGAGAAAATGCCGCCTCCTATACAGATCCATTACCTCAAGCATTGATTTTAACCGCAATCGTTATTAGCTTTGGGGTGACAGCGCTATTTCTAGTGCTTGCATACCGTGCGTATCAGGAGCTTGGGACGGACGATATGGATAAACTGAGAGGAACTGAAGACCATGAGTAATTTTGTTATCCTCCCTCTCATCATGACCATGTTTAGCGGCATTGTTTTATTATTTTTCAAAGATAAAATCCGCGTACAGCGCTGGATTAGCTCGTTATCTCTATTATTAACAGTCGTTGCATCGTTTTACTTGGTGCATCTTGTCCATACAAAGGGCATCTTGACGCATGAGCTTGGAAACTGGAAGCCTCCTTTTGGGATTGTATTAGTTGCGGACATGCTTTCAGCTCTCCTTGTGGCTACGACAAGCATTATTGCCCTTTGTGCCGTTCTTTTTGCTTTTCGATCCATTGGCGAAGCGAGAGAGCGATTCTATTTTTATCCGTTCGTTCACTTTTTAATTACAGGGGTATTCGGTGCCTTCTTGACAGGTGATCTGTTTAACCTCTTTGTGTTTTTCGAAGTGATGTTAATGTCGTCTTATGTGCTCATTATTTTGGGCGGAACGAAAATTCAATTAAAAGAGTCTATTAAGTACATTCTCGTAAATGTTGTGTCATCTGCTTTGTTCGTGATTTCTGTCGCTTATCTTTATGCGGTAACTGGAACGTTAAACATGGCGGATTTAGCTCTTCGCATTACAGCAGCCGGTGATCAAGGGATTATTACCGTCATCGCGATGTTACTGCTAGTTGTATTCGGTCTAAAGGGCGGCATTTTCCCGCTGTACTTCTGGCTTCCCGGCTCTTATAAAGCGCCACCGCCTGTCATTTCGGCCCTTTTCGGTGCTTTACTAACAAAAGTTGGGCTATATGCGATTTTCCGTGTATTTACTCTTATTTTTATTCATGACCAAGCGTTCACTCATCCGATTATTGGCTACTTGGCTATTTTAACAATTATTGTTGGAACCATTGGAGCCGTTGCTTATCATGATATTGAAAAGATCGTCATTTACAATATTATTGTGGCAGTAGGCGTTATTTTATATGGTCTAACCATCGGAACCGTTGGCGGCTTTACAGGATCTATTTATTATCTTGTTCACGATATGATCATTAAAGGAGCCCTCTTCTTATTATGCGGAGCTGTGATTAGCGTTACAGGGACCGCAGATATGCGAAAAATGGGGGGACTGATCAAGCACCATCCGTTTATGGGCTGGTTATTCTTCCTCTCCATTCTGTCACTTGCAGGTATTCCACCTCTCAGTGGATTCATTGGAAAGTTTATGCTCGTACAGAGCGGTCTACAGTCTCATAGTTATGTGTTTGTAGGCGTAATGCTGTTATCGAGTTTGTTAGTTCTCTACTCTGCAATGAAGATTTTTATGACGTGCTTCTGGGGAGAACGAGTTTTAGAGGCATCACAGGAGAAAGGGTCTACAAAAGGGTTGTTGCTTCCTATTTCGATTTTAGTTGGACTATCCGTTGTATTAGGAATTGGAACAGAATGGGCCCTACCTTATATTACAGAAGCAGCTAAAACGTTAGCTGATCCGATGTCATATATTCAGTCTGTATTGAAGGAGTAGATAAAACATGGCCTTTCAAATTGTTTTAAATTTTTTAATTGCATTTGTGTGGGTATTCTTAAAAAACACATGGGACGGTCCCACTTTTGTAGGAGGATATATATTAGGGATCATCATTTTATTTTTATTCCGCCGGTTTTTCGATCGACGATTTTACATGGAAAAAGTGTACGCCATCGTTAAATTGTTGCTCATTTTTCTACGAGAGTTATTAAAAGCGAATATTGATGTCTTAAAAGAAGTATTGCGTCCGAAGCTCAATATTAAGCCTTGTATTTTCGCTTTGCCGATCTCTGTAAAAAAAGATTGGGAGATTACGACGCTCGCGAACTTAATTACGCTAACTCCAGGTACACTGGTCATTGATATTTCCGATGATAATTCCATTCTTTACATCCATGCAATTAACATTGAAGATGTAAATGAAGTAATCGACGATATTCACAACACGTTTGAAAAAGCCATTATGGAGGTGAGTCGATAATGTTAGAAACACTTCTACACATTTCCTTAATCATTATCGCGATCGCTACAATGGGACTTGTTTATAGGGTTGTTAAAGGTCCTTCGACTGCTGACCGGGTTATGGCTTTAGATGCGATTGGAATTAACTTGATTGCCATCACAGCCATCATGTGTGTGCTACTTCGAACTGATGGATTTTTTGAAGTTATTCTTTTACTAGGGGTTATCTCTTTTGTGGGCACAATCGCCTTTTCTAAATTTTTAGAGAAGGGAGAGATTATTGAGCATGATCGAAATCGTTAAATATATCGCTGTTATCATCATTTTAATCGGTGCTCTGCTAAGCCTTGTGACAACGATTGGGTTATTCCGCCTACCTGATACGTATACACGCAGTCATGCCGCATCAAAAAGCGCTACGCTCGGTATTATGGCTGTTCTAAGTGGAACTGCTTTATTCTTTTGGGTAGACAAAGGCTTTTTAAGCGGACGCCTTATTTTAGGGATTATCTTCATCTTTGTCACTTCACCCGTTGCAGGACATTTGATTGCACGGGCGGCTTACAAAACGAACGTCCCTTTATGGGAAAAAACCGTTCATGATGATCTTAAAGGAAAGTACGATGAGCAGGAAAAAGAACGTCGCGGAGAACAATTCGATTCATAAAAAAACCTGGCTAAATAGCCAGGTTTTTTCGTTTATTATAGAGATGCGTTTAGAATTGCTAGTACATCTTCTTTGTTTAATTTTTTAAATTGACCGAACTCGCCGTATGCCATTGCTTTATCAGCGATAAGATCTAACTTGTCTTCACCGATTTCGTAATCAGCAAGACGAGAAGGTGCTCCTAGGCTTGACCAGAATGCGCTTAGTTTTTCTACGCCTTCTAGTGCTACTTCTTTATCTGATTTTCCAGCAGGATCTACTTCAAATACACGCTCAGCGATTTGAGCAAAACGAGCTGGGTTTTCTTCTAATGTATGTTTGATCCAGTTAGGGAATAAGATTGCCAAACCACCTGCATGTGGAATATCATACACAGCTGACACTGCGTGCTCAATGTTATGAGTTGCCCAGTCCCCACGTGCTCCCATTGAAAGCATACCGTTCAAGGCAATTGTACCAGAATATAAGATTGTCTCACGTAGCTCGTAGTTTTCTAAGTCATTTAGAAGTTTTGGAGCTGTCTCAATCACTGTTTTTAAAACAGATTCACACATACGATCTTGTAATGGTGTGTTTGAAGTATGATGGAAGTATTGTTCAAATACGTGGCTCATCATATCAACCATTCCGTATACCGTTTGATCTTTTGGTACTGTGAATGTGTTTTTAGGATCTAAAATTGAGAATTGAGGGAATGTTGCTGGGCTTCCCCAACCGTATTTCTCTTGTGTTTCCCAGTTTGTAATAACAGAACCAGCGTTCATTTCTGAACCAGTTGCAGCAAGTGTTAAAACAGTACCAAATGGTAATGCTTCAGATGCAAATGCTTTTTTCGTAATGATGTCCCATACGTTTCCATCATATTTTGCACCTGCAGCGATTGCCTTTGTACAGTCAATTACGCTACCGCCACCAACAGCTAGTAAGAATTCGATGTTTTCTGTTTTACAGATGTCGATTCCTTTTTGTACTGTTGTTAGACGTGGGTTTGGCTCAACGCCAGCAAGTTCATGAACGTCTGCTTCAGCTTCTTTTAAAACCGCTACTACGTCATCGTATAAACCGCTGCGCTTAATGCTTCCTCCACCGTATACTAACAATACTTTTTTTCCGTATTGAGGTAATTGTTCTTTAATTGCAGAAAGTTGATCTTCACCAAAGATTAATTTCGTCGGGTTATAAAAAGTAAAATTATCCATTTAAAATACCTCCTCATTTCGTTCATTTTTCATTATGCCGAAGCGGTTTATCCATGTAAAGAAAACTGCTTCATCGAAATGTGCTTTGTCCATTTTGGAACAATGTATATTTTGTCCCAAAAACCGCAACCTATTACTGAACCATTTATTTCAAGGAGGTAACCTTATGAGTGGAATTCAACGTGCTGCACTTGTTCTTACTATTATCGGAGCTATTAACTGGGGATTAATTGGATTTTTCCAGTTTGACCTTGTAGCTGCTATCTTTGGTGGGCAAAGCGCAGCGCTTTCTCGCATTATCTACGGCTTGGTTGGAATTGCTGGCTTAGTAAATCTTGGCTTACTATTCAAACCGTCTGTAGAAGTGGAACGCACTGAGCCAAAAACGACTCACTAAAAAACAAAGGGAAATCCATGGCGGATTTCCCTTTGTTTTTATGCCGTTAATACCGCTTCAATACGCTCGATTGCCCAATCCAGCTCTTCTTTTGAAATGACGAGAGGTGGAGCAAAACGGATGACCGTATCATGAGTTTCTTTACATAATAAGCCTTTTTCTTTTAATTGTTCACAGTACGGACGGGCTTCTTCATGAAGCTCAACGCCGATGAATAATCCTTTGCCACGCACCTCTTTAATCTTTGTGCTTTGAATGCTTGCTAGCTTTGACTGCAGGTATTCACCTAATTCAAGTGAACGAGATACAAGATGCTCATCTTCAATTACTTCTAGTGAAGCGAGCGATACTGCACAAGCAAGTGGATTTCCGCCAAACGTGGAACCATGCGATCCAGGGTTAAATACGCCTAAGATGTCTTTATTCGCCACTACACAAGAGATTGGGAACACGCCCCCACCTAAAGCTTTTCCTAAAATCAAGACGTCAGGTGTAATCCCTTCCCATTCATAAGCAAACATTTTACCTGTTCTTGCAAGTCCTACTTGAATTTCATCTGCTACAAATAAAACGTTGTTTTCCTTGCAGACATCATATGCCTGCTTTAAGAAACCTTCAGGAGGAAGAACAATCCCTGCCTCACCTTGAATCGGTTCAATTAAAAAGCCAGCCGTATTTGGTGTAATCGCTTCTTTTAGCGCATCCAAATCCCCGTACGGAATTAACTTAATACCCGGAAGCATAGGTCCAAAACCGCGTTGATATTCTTCATCAGAAGAAAGCGAAACCGCCGTCATTGTGCGACCGTGGAAATTCCCCACACAGGCAATAACCTCTGCTTGATTCGTTGGTATTCCCTTCACATCATATCCCCAGCGACGAACAGCCTTCACCGCTGTTTCAACTGCTTCAGCCCCCGTATTCATCGGAAGCGCCATATTTTTACCTGTTAACGTACACACCTTCTCATACCAAGGCCCGAGCTGATCATTATGAAATGCTCGTGAAGTAAGCGTCACGCGATCCGCCTGATCCTTCAACGCCTGAATAATCTTCGGATGACGATGCCCTTGGTTCACTGCTGAATAGGCACTCAGCATATCCATATACTTATTCCCCTCAGGATCTTCCACCCATACCCCTTCTGCCTTTGAAACAACAATTGGAAGAGGATGATAATTGTGAGCCCCGTATTTTTCTGTTTGTTCAATAATTGAATTCGTGAAAGTATTCATCGTATCTCCCCTTTAATATATAAGTTCAATTAAATTAGCCAACGTCTCTACCTAAACAAGCGGCCCACTACACCTAATCAAGTGTTCTAAAAAGTGCTCCGCAAATGGAAATCAGACTTCTACAAGAAGCTGCATAAACAGAAAAGCGCTCTACAAAAGAAATGCTCCCAAACAAGCGCTACACCAGACCCCAAAGCACTAACCCCAAAAGGTCTGCATAAGCGGAAGGGGGCAACCCGCAAGGGAGGCCCCCTTCCGCTTATGCTTTTCTAAGTTCTCCCTACAAGCCTCACCGGTAGGGAGAACCTAGAAAATGTGGATCCTAAATTATATATTGACCCAATTTTCGAAAAATGTAAAGATGGCGCTTTCATTATACGAAATCAACGATGAATAAACTTGCAGAGATGGTCATGTAATGGGGTTTTTACGAAGAGGTTTGATCTATTTAAGGAGAAAAATGTGCATAAAAACAAAAAGCAATTGATAAAAAATTTTATCAACTGCTTTTTAAGGTATTATTTTTTAATTAGATCTTCACGGTTTGATTGCTCAATCCACTCTTCTAATTTTTCTTTTAATGTATTGAAACCTTGAGGAGTTTCAGCTTGAGGCTGTTGAACAGTACCTTGACGCTTTTTAGCTGGTTTAGCTTTTGCAGCAGGTTTTTCAGTTTCTGCTGGTGCTTCTTGAGTAGCACGGATAGATAAGCTGATTTTACCTTTTGCTTCGTCTAAAGCTAATACTTTTACTTCTACTTCGTCGCCCACTTTTAGGTGCTCGTTAATATCTTTAACGAAACCATGAGTTACTTCAGAAATATGCACTAATCCTTGAGTTTCTTCGTCTAAAGCAACAAATGCACCATAAGGTTGGATGCCTGTTACTTTACCTTTTACAACGCTACCTACTTCATATTTAGACATATAAACACTCCTAATTGTTTTTTCTCTTTACAAGCAATTTTAAATTATAACACATTTTCGATCTATAATCAAAAACAGGTCTATGTCTCTCGTTATTATTTGCTGTTTGCTGGTAAATTATTAAATACATCCTTATTATAACAGTAAACGTATCATTTCATTAGAACTAATTTTACTTTTGATGTATTTTTTATGAATTGCCTTTTACTAGCTTACATGAAACTTACTCATAAATCTATACCTATTTCATCCAGCCTTAAAATCTCTACACAATAAGCGTAAAAATTCTCCTTATAAAATAGGTTTAGAGATCAGAAAAGCTGGCTATAATTTAGTATATGAAGCTTTCTCATATTCCCCCCCTTTTTCTGTTGAAGCAGGTTCTCCGACCTGCTTCTTTTTTGTGTTGATCGCCAAAAAGCAGGTAAGAAATCTCTTACCTGCTTACGCATGTTGCATTTGGTGCATAAAGTTTGCGATTCGTCTCACTGCTTCCTGCAACGACTCCATAGAAGATGCATAAGAACAGCGCACATACCCTTCTCCGCTTTCACCAAAAACATTTCCGGGAACAACGGCCACTCGCTCTTTTAACAGAAGCTGTTCAGCAAATTCTTCAGAGGACATGCCTGTTTTTCGAATGGATGGAAAAACATAAAAGGCCCCACCAGGAACATGACAATCTAGGCCCATTTCATTTAAGGACTGCACCATGTAATTGCGCCTTCTGCGATAGCTCTTTCTCATATCCACCACATCCTGCTCACCGTTTTGGAGCGCTTCAATCGCACCATACTGAGCCATTGTAGGAGCACACATCATGGCGTACTGATGAACTTTCAGCATTGCTTCGATGAAATCAGGATGACCACATACATAACCTAAGCGCCATCCGGTCATGGCAAATCCTTTGGAGAACCCCGAAATAACGATGGTACGGTCTTTCATGCCTGAAAGAGATGCGATGGATGTGAATGATCCGTCGTACGTTAGCTCCGCATAAATTTCATCGGATAAAACGAGAAGATCGTGCTTCAAAATAATGGATGTGAGTGCCTCTAGCTCTTCTTTTTCAAGCAAACTACCGGTTGGATTGTTTGGTGAGCATAGTAAAATTGCTTTTGTTCGTGGTGTAATTGCTGCTTCTAACTGTTCAGGTGTTAACTTAAAACCGTTCTCCTGCGTCGTTTGCACGGCAATTGGTATTCCACCAGCTAGTGTGACAAGCGGTGCATAAGATACAAAGCTCGGCTCTACGATAATGACTTCATCACCCTCATCAATCACCGCGCGAAAAGCAATATCAAGTGCTTGACTAGCGCCTACTGTTACAATGACTTGGTTATGAGCATCATAATCAAGCTGAAATTTCTTTTTCATGTATTTCTGAATCTCTTCTCTTAGCGCTAATAAACCCGCATTCGCTGTATAAGACGTATAGCCTTTTTCAAGTGACAGAATTGACGCTTCCCTAACTGCCCATGAGGTCACAAAATCTGGTTCTCCCACTCCTAGTGAGATGACCCCTTCCATACCAGCCGCCAAATCAAAAAAACGTCTAATTCCTGAAGGCTTTAACTGCCTAACAGTCGAGGAAAGGTAAGATTTCATCATGGTGACACCACGATGCGTCGATCTTCATCATCCTGTTCATATACTGTTCCATCATGCTTATATTTCTTCATAATAAAATGCGTCGTTGTCGAAAGCACCGAATCAAGAGTCGAAAGCTTTCCTGATACAAATTGAGCGACCTCTGACATTGACTGCCCCTCAATAATGACAGACAAATCGTACGCACCTGACATTAAGTAAACAGATCGCACTTCAGGAAAACGATAAATCCGCTCCGCTACTTCATCAAAGCCAACCCCTCTTTTTGGGGTTACTTTTACATCAATCATTGCCGTTACGCCTTCATGACCATCTACTTTTCGCCAGTTGATTGCAGATGAGTAGTCGACAATAATTTTTTCTCTTTCTAGCTTCTCAATGATCGACTTTGTTTCTTCAGGCGTTAGTGCAATCATTTTCGCCAACACATCTGTCTGAATACGGCTGTCTTTTTCAATTATCTCAAGAACTTCAATCTCTTTCTCCGTCAAGATCATCGTGATTATTCCCCTTTTTATTTAATTTATTTTTATTTTCTCATAACAATATCACCTATTATAGCAAAGGACACTTCTCTTACCAAGAAGGTTTTGGCAATGATTTATTGAGCAGGATAGGTGACCTGATAATGGTTAAACTAACCGCAAAAAGGTAGTTGGAGTGAAGGATATGAATGCACACGCACAGCAGAAATCAACTATGATAAATCTAAACGGAATTGATGTTTATTATGAATTCCATAAGCCTGATCCATCGAAACCAGTTATTGTACTTATCCATGGGTTTTTATCCTCTAGTTTTAGCTTCAGACGATTAATTCCCTATCTCGAAAAGGAGTTTTCTGTTTTGACTGTGGATTTACCTCCATTCGGTAAAAGCGGAAAAAATCTTTCCTTTCGCTATTCTTACCAAAACCTAGCAGATCTTGTTATTTCACTACTTGAATCGCTAAAAGTGGACAAGGCTTTTTTGGTAGGCCATTCGATGGGTGGCCAAATTACGCTCAATATTGCGAAAAGGCGTCCTGACATCGCCTCAAAAATTGTTCTTTTATGCAGCTCTGGCTATATAGACAGATTTCATTATTCATTAATTTACTCGTCATACTTTCCGTACTTTTATTTATGGTTAAAGGCATGGCTTGCGAAAACAGGTGTATTAGGAAGTCTTAAAAATGTAGTGTATAATCACGCTTTAATTGATGAAGATATGGTGCAAGGGTACTCAACGCCATTTTTAGACAACCAAATTTTCAAAGCGTTAACCAAAATGATTCGTGATCGTGAAGGCGATCTCTCTTCCACGATGCTGCAACAAATTATGACGCCTAGTCTTCTTATTTGGGGTGAAGAGGACCGAGTCGTACCAATTAATGTAGGAAGACGGATGCATCAAGATTTAAAGGATGCCACTTTTGTCTCTTTCAAAGATACCGGGCATCTGCTTCCTGAAGAATGCCCTGACAGCATATATCAACAGATCACGAATTTTATTTTTCCATCTACAGGCAGGGTGTAACGGAGATCAAAAGCTGATTACGTTCCATCAAAAGTAATAGTTGCCTACAAGCTTCATTCATGCAAAGTATCTGCCTCTCTTGATATAGTAGTAACAATAGATTTCATTATGAAAAGGATGAGGTGTTGAGAAATGAACAAGCATTTATTTGACGAATCCATTAATCGCTTTAATACCCAATCAACCAAATGGGACAATATCCAAACGGTTTTTGGCTCAGATGACCTCTTGCCGATGTGGGTAGCTGATATGGATTTCAAGGCCCCTCAAGAAGTGATTGACGCCGTGAAAAATCGTGTCGAGCATGGTATTTTTGGTTATACGCATCCAAACGATCATACACATAAAGCCATTCAACAATGGATGTCAGCGCGACACGGCTGGGACATCGAGACGAGTTGGCTCACGTACAGTCCGGGCGTTGTATTCGCGATTAGCATGGCAGTTCAAGCTTTTACAAATGAACAGGATAAAGTGTTAATTCAAACCCCTGTATATCCTCCTTTTTTCAACATGGTCAAGCTTAATAATCGTACGCTTATTGAAAACCCTCTTCTTCTATCAGAAGGTCGCTATGAAATGGACTTTGACGATTTGGAGGAGAAGCTCTCTAATGGTGTAAAGATGATGATCTTGTGCAGTCCTCATAATCCAATCGGAAGAGTGTGGACAAAAGAAGAGTTAACGAAGGTTGCTGAACTTTGTCAGCGATATGATGTGCTTATTTTATCTGATGAGATTCACTCAGATATCATTTTTGGAGATCATGTTCATACACCCATTGCTTCTTTAAGCGATGAAATTAGTGACCGTACTATTACGTGTATGGCCCCTAGTAAAACGTTTAATTTGGCTGGTTTTCAAGCTTCCTCTATTATTATTTCGAATACTGACCTTCGCCAAAAATATACGGAATTGCAGCATAAACAAGGATTTTTCTCTTTAAATGCGTTAGGTATTACAGCAATTGAGGCCGCTTATGCTCACGGAGAACCGTGGCTGAAATCTTTATTAAATTACCTTGAGCAAAATGTGAGCGAAGTCGAATCATTTATAAAGAAAGAGCTTCCTTCACTTTCCGTTATCAAGGCAGAAGGAACATATCTGCTATGGATTGATTGTCGATCACTCAATATGACAGATGAGGACTTGCAGAAGCTTTTCGTACAAAAAGGAAAAGTAGGCGTAGAGCCCGGCGGAAAATACGGTGAAGAAGGAAGAGGATTTATCCGTTTGAACATCGGGTGTCCACGCTCCACGCTCATTGAAGGATTAAATCGCATAAAAATTGCTTTATCCTAAAAAAGAAGCTAGCTTTGGTGACCAAAGCTAGCTTTTCTAGTTCTTGTCATTCTTTTTCAAAAGAGCTTCTTCTAGCTTTTTCGCTTTTAACGCTTCCTTTTTGGACACATTTATAATCCATCTCATCGTAATTAAAGCCCCTATTAAAAAGATGAAGCACGTAATCGCCGCAGGAATATATTCTGACTTGTCTTCTGGAAAGTACAAAAAAAGTTGTAAAACGAATGATTCCATCTTCTCACTCATCCCCTCGTATTTCAGACTTCTAACCATTCATCATTACACTGCACAAACCTCTGTCACCTTCTTCTCTATCTTATCGAAAAAAAAGAGGGATTGCCTAGAAAAATTACTTCATATTGGAATTTATCAACCGATCTTATAGAAGGTTACTTCGACTTGAAAACATGTTTTCCTGTCAGAAGAAAACTAGATGGAGGGAGAAAACAGATGAAAAAAGCTCTACCACTTGTTCTGGCGTTCCTACTCGTATGCTTTTCGAGCGCTCCTGCTCACGCTGCATTTACGGATGTACCTAACGATCACTGGGCAAAAAATGAAATTGAATTTTTAACAAAAAAGAATATTATTAAAGGTTATGACAACGGACGATTTGGCCCTCGTGACTACATTACGCGGAAACAAGCGGTAATCATGATGATGCGCGCCTTAAAGCTGAATGTGTCCAATCGACCGAATCCTCACTTTAAAGACATATCTCCTACGCAAAACGGATACAAAGAAATTGCAGCGGCCGTTGATGAAGGATGGTTTCTAAAAGGAAGCTCGTTTTACCCTGATCGTCCGTTAACGCGCGAAGAAATGGCACGTTGCTTAGCAAAAGCCTATCAGTTAACAAACAAAGGGGCGTCATCATTTAAAGATGTGTCGACGAGCAGTCCATATTATTCTGATATTATGGCGTTAGTTAGCAATGATATCACCTCAGGATATACAAAAACGACGTTTGGCCCAAAAGATCCTGTAAACCGTGCACAATTCGCTGTGTTTATGTCCCGTATTTACAGTAAACCTCTAGCTTATGTTGTAAAACGCGGAAGTACAACCGTTAAAACCTTTGATTCAAAGGACGATGCGGTAGAATTCGCATTAACATCAAGTGATTTAACCGTTCATCCCGTCAGCAACACCGTCAATACATATCCAGATCAATTCTTAGGAACCAATAGCGCAAAAATTAACAATGGGGTTCTTATTTACAACGGATTTGAAAATCAAAAAAGCTTTGATGCGGACTTTTTTACACCTTACATTTCGTATGTAAAGAATCAAAAGCCTGTCGATTCACTCTTTGATACGTTTATTGTGTTAGGAAGAACGTATTCACAAACAGGAAGCTTTCAGCAAACAATTAATAGTACTGGTAATGATGCGAACTACGCTGAATGGAAATGGTATATGGACCGTACGTTTAGTGGAAGTGGCGTCGTTCCAAACTTAAATCAATCAGCGTCAATGAATCCTGTAGCAAAAAAAGTAAACGTGTACCTTTCTATTCCTTATCCAAAGTACCGTGGTCAATTTGTTGATCTAGCTGGTAAAAAAGTGCCCGTCACGGCCGCAAGTCGCTATCAGCTTGTGAATTGGTATGTGAATGAAACGATGAAAAAGTTCCAAGCTGGCGGATATAAAAATGTGGAGCTATCCGGGTTCTACTGGTTGAATGAAACGGTCATTAATCCTGAAGATCAAGAGCTTGTTAAAAAGACCAGCGCGCTATTAAAATCAAAAGGAAAACAGCTTATTTATTCTCCACATTCTCGCAGCACAAACTTTGAGCACTGGCAGGAGTACGGATTTAGCGGTGCTTACTTACAAAGCAATGCATTTAAAGTGAAAACGTCGTTAAAAGATGTTCAAAAGCAACTTCACTTCGGATATCTTGAAGCTTTAACTTACGGATCTGGTATCAATCTAGAAATCGACGATGTCTCACTTAGTAACGATATTCAAGATCGCATTACGAAGTTTGATGAATACCTTCGCCTCGGTCGCTTGTATCATCTGCCAGGCAGAAGCGTTATTATGTATCAAGGAACGGAAATGATTTACCGCTTAGGAACCTACCATTCTAAGTACGGCGAGCGATATGCTAACTTTCAGAAGGCTTACGATGATTTGTATGCATTTTTGAAAAATAAATAGATCCTCCATCATAAAAGCCAAATCAATAACGTTTGATTTGGCTTTTATAATGCAAATTTATTGAGTACTTTTGAAAAGTCGATGCGGTCACCGATGGTCGTAGGGGCATGAGGAGATAAGTAGCGTTTGTCGTTTTCAACTAATTTAAAGATGTTAAGGGTCGTGATGGCATCATCAAGGGCACAGTGGTGCTTTCCGGTCCCTTCTTTTCCATATTCCTGTACGGCTTTCCATAATCCCGTTTGGTTTTGATCGCCGAAGAAACGTTTGTATTCCATTGATAAATCTAGCATTCTCCCTTTGAATGGAAATGATAAATTTGCTTTTTGACACGTATGTCGGAGTACTTTCATATCCATATTTCCCCATGTGATGATGGTAGTAGGATAATCTTTTTCATACGAGTGTAAAATATTCACTAAGGACTCTAATGTAATGCCGTTATCAACCTGATGTTGTTGAATGCTGAGGAAAGATTTACATCGCTCTGTTAGAATGGGGAATTTGATCGGTTGAACATGCGAAGAAAACGTGCTGTTAATTTCGTTATTTACCATTGAAGCCAAGCCGATTTCAATAATTTCAGGATAAAACCCTTTTGGATATCCCTTTGTTTCCGGCATAGTAAATTCAAAATCTAAAAATAAATATTGATGGTTTTGCTCCACTATTATCCACTCCTTCCTGTGACCGCTCTGTTTATTTTTTATTATTATAGCATGTAAATAATGGTTACACGCTTACTTTTTGAAATAGAGTTCCTATTCTTATTTTTTTGCTTTTTTCTGTTTCTCTTAATCTACTCTATTCAAATTTCAGCGTTGTGCGCATTATGATAGCCCAATTCTTCCAACTTTTTGCTATCGTTTTTCGTTTATAAACTCTTTCAACTCGAACGCTTTTGAATAACAGCTAGTGTACACCGTGACACACAGATTAATTTTTCATCTTCATCTACAATTTTCACTTCCCACACAACCGTCGTGCGGCCTTTATGTAGTGGCGTGCCAATCGCCTTTACGACACCGTCTTTCTTTCCACGAATGTGGTTGGCATTGATTTCAAGGCCTACACACACTTCACGTTCTGGATCCACACAGTGAAGACCACCAATGCTCGCCACCGTTTCAGCTAATGCTACAGACGCACCGCCGTGCAACAAACCGAAAGGCTGTCTCGTGCGTTCATCCACAGGCATCGTGGCCTCTACTTTTTCACTAGATGCAGACAAAATTTCAATACCAAGTGCCTCAATTAAAGTTCCATTTGTGTTCATACATTCTCCCTCTTTCTCATATTTTTTAAAAACCACGCTTCTAAAAGCTTCGATGATGTTAAAGGTATGTAAGACATTCTCTATACATATATATTACATATAAACGAATGTAGGAGGGAAATTATTTGAATTATTATCCAACTTTTTATCCATCCTACCCTTACTATTATCCACCCTATGCGCAGCGATCTCCGGCTCCATCCTATCCCCCTGTCAATACACAGCAATTTCAGCTATCCACACAGCACCAGCTCGAACTTTTACAGGATGCTTCTTTACTCGTTAACAAACTCATTAAAGCGCCTGCTTTATTAAAACAAATTAAAGAAGCCGCACAAGAATCAAAGATCGCAACCGTCAAGGCGCTGCTGGAAAAAACGGGGGTTAAGTCGCATTTAGATGTCGTATACAATCCTGATAGCATACGCATTCTCCTGTCAAACAAGGATCCTAAAATAGACTATGGACACCTTGCAATGGCTATACAATGGTAAAACATAAAAAACACATTTCCTGTTTACAAGAAATGTGTTTTTTACTCACTGTATATATACATTGGAAAGCTCCTAGTATTCATAGTATGTTACCCTAACTGGCGAAATGGCTCAGTATTTAAAAATTCAGCTACTTTCTCATCGAGCTCTTGAATTTTCTTAAGTGCCAATTGGTCGTCCATCTCACGATAATGATGATTACCTCCCGGCTCTTCATCCGCTTCGTCTGCAAGTCGGACTACCTTTTGCAGAGGACGCTGATGTAACTCTCCGTCGGGTAAATACGAATCAGTATGAAGCAATATCGCAAGAGCAATTTCCTTGGCAGCCTGTGGATTTTCTCCTAAACGGATGAGCAGTTTATGTGCACGCTCTGCACCTTTTATCGCATGAATATCGTTCTTTTTATACTTTTCATAATCCCATTTTCCATCGGTATACCATTCATAGTGACCAATGTCATGCAGAAGCGCGGCCTTTGTCGCTAGGTCTGGATTCACATGATGCTGAACAGCTAAACGAAAAGCGTGGTAAGAAACCGCCACTGCATGTGCGACTCCGGAGCGTTTCAAGTATTTTTGTGCAATGGGATGTTCAAAAATTTGTGTTAGTGTAATTTCTCTCAATGTTCATCCCTCCATGATAATATTTCATTAAAACATAACATATTTAAAAAGTGAAAACAACTAGGACGTTATAAGATGTGACATCCTTTAGATCCGTACTTTTCCCCCTAGTTGTCTGCTTTTACAGGCTTTTTTAATCCCAGCTAAACCGCTGTTCTTTCCACGGATTCCCATAGTTATGATAGCCGTTTTGCTCCCAGAATCCTGGCTGGTCCTCTTTTACAAATTCGATCTCTCTAATCCATTTTGCGCTTTTCCAAAAATACAGATGAGGCACGACAACACGAAATGGATATCCGTGCTTTGGCGTCAATGGTTTTCCATCATGGGAATGTGCAAGCAGCGTCGTTTCACGCAAAAAATCCTCAATCGGTAAATTAGTCGTCCAGTTCTCTTCCGCATGAAGAACCACAAAACGAGCCTCTGGCTTTACGTCCACTTTCCTCGCCACGTCCTGCACGGAAATCCCCGTCCACCCGTTATCAAGGCGAGACCAACCTGTAACACAGTGAATATCATTCGTTACACTCACATCATCAAACTCTCTTAAATCATTGTATGAAAAAGTAAGAGGATTCTCTACTAATCCTGACACCTTTAGGTTCCAATTTGATAAATCTTCCTTATACTTTGGAACCGAGCCGTGATGAAGAATCGGAAATTTCTTGGTCACATGCTGATTTGGTGGAACTCGATCGTTTTCTTGTTTCTGTTTTACTCGTCCGAAAAACATATTGTCCACACTCCTTTTGTCTATTCTATGTTTTTTCTTATAATCATACACATATTATGCTTCGTATCAAAATCTCGTTGAGAACAAAAAAGACAAAGCGTCAGACGCTTTGCCTTTTACCTTATTTTTCGTTTACTTCAAATACTTCCACAAAAGAAGCAAGCGTACGAACCATTACGCCTGTCGCTCCTGCTGGTCCTAAAGCATGAGGTGAGGAAACAGTAGCTGTTCCTGCAATATCAAGGTGAACCCAAGGTGTGCCATCCGTGAATTCCCCAATAAACGTTCCTGCCATAATTGCATGGCCTTCACGTCCTGGAGAATTATTTAGGTCTGCTACTTGGCTGTTTCGAACGCGTTTTTTGTCTCGCTCTGTGATCGGCAATTGCCATACCGTCTCACCAGCTTCATGACTTGCTTCAAGGAGTTGTTCATACAGCGCCTCATTATTCGTCATGGCCCCCGTTGTATCTGTCCCAAGCGCCACGATAACACCACCAGTTAAAGTCGCCACATCTACTAAATAATTAGCCCCGTGATGCTTCGCATATGTCACAGCATCAGCTAGCGCTAGGCGACCTTCCGCATCTGTGTTTAACACTTCAATGGTTTTTCCATTCATTGCCGTAATCACATCATCCGGCTTAAAAGCATCACCGCTAATCATGTTATCTGTAGACGGAATAACAGCAATTACATTTTGGTCAGGACGAAGCTCACCAATGACCTCCATTGCACCTAGTACAGCGGCAGCTCCACCCATATCAGTTTTCATACCGACGATGCCGTCTTTTGGCTTTAATGAATAGCCGCCTGTATCAAAGGTAATTCCTTTTCCAACTAGGCCAATCACATCTGTCCATTCATCTTTTCCTTGGTACTTTAATACAATCATTTTAGGTGGTTCTGTTGATCCTTTGTTTACCGCTAGGAAAGCACCCATTCCGAGCTTTTCCATCTCTTCTTTTTCTAAAATTTCATAGTCAAAGCTATACTTCTTAGCCAAGTCTACCGCGTAATTCGCCAAGTCAGTTGCCGTTAGCATATTGCCAGGCAGGTTCACCAATGTACGTGCCGAGTTTGTTGCCTTGCCGTACACATAACCGACTTTTAGAGAAGCAAGCGTTTCAGCCTGATCATCCTCTGTAATGATCGAAACTGCTTCAATATGCTTTTCAGGTTCATTTGACTTTTTCTTGTAGTCTGCAAATTGATAAGTAGAAAGCAGTAGCGTTTCTCCTACTGCATAGGCTACGTCCTGGGCAGAAATGTAATCCGCGCAAAATGTATCGATGGCAACCGTAATTTTTTCAAGTTTGGATGCCTTAATCGACTTAAATAAATGCCCAAGGGATTCTCGAAGTCGATCTAGTGTAAGAGCATCTTTTTTTCCTAGCCCCACGAAAAATAAACGCTTTGCTCCTACTTGTTGAAACGTATGTATTTTAGAAATCTGATTATGCTTAACGCCGATATCTCCCTCACGAATAAGCTCCATCACTTGATCTTGAAGCTTTTCATTAAGCTCCCCAATAATTCCATCTAAACGATGGTTTTGATTAAAGATTCCGACAACTAATGCCTCTGTTTCATGCTGTACCTCGTACGTGTTATGTACTGAAAACATAAAAAAAATCCCCCTATTCCTCTAAAAATAAAAATATCGTTGGTAAAGTAGGCAACCAATCGACTTCATCAAACGGAACTTTATCCACTTCGTCTGGAAAAAGCGTTAAACATTCTTGGATGTACACCAACAATTCCTCAATGTCTATTCCCCAGTTCTTAGGGCGATACGCATTCAAATAAAAAACGGCTGCTTTCATCATGATGCGAGCCCCTTTTACGTTTCCATAACTATAATGATAAAGTGCTACCGTAAACTGAAGTAATCCTTTTAAGAAAAGGTTTGATTTATCAACCATCCACATCTCTTCTAAAAGATCATGACACGTATAGTAGTCACCTTCGTTAAACTTAATAAAAAACAAATAGTACTCCTCTGGATATAGGGACATTGATTTCCCTCCTAGAAGCCAAGAATACGTTCCATTCCATCATATCAGATTTCGATCGTCTCATATAGCTTTCACGCCTCTAACATGAAAATAAGGCAAGCCGCAGCCCACCTTATTCTCACTCTTTTGTTATTCATAGTACTGTCTAAATACTTGCATCGATTTATCTTCATTCAACAAGATGAGTTCTTGCTCTGTTAATGTTCCGCTGCCTTTTTTAACAACATAAACATCTAACTCTTTCTTCCCCCACTTGTTGTACACATCATCAACCGTTTCATAATACAAATCCAAATGATCGCCTTTGATGGCACCACCCTTGTCAGCGACTACCCCGTACCCGTACCCTGGAATAAATAAAATGGTGCCAATTGGAAAGATGCGAAGATCCGCTGCAATCGTGGAAAATAAATCGCGCTTTACTTTGACTCCCGAGTAAGTTATTCCATATTCTGGGTGACCAGGATTCTTTCCTGTTGATTCGGCACCTGCCGTATAGCCCGTTGCAACGACCTTATGTACAGGATAATGAGATTTTGCGAACTTTTGCTCTAACGTTGGCTTTTGAATTTCTAGCGCTGCTAATTGAGTATGCGGATGAACTGTATCCATTCCTCTATCATGATAAAGAACAACTCCTTGTTTATAAAGAGAGCGTATTAAATCACTGATAGGTACTCCTGAAATTGCCTGATAGGTGGTGAGCAGGGCTACTACTACTAATACAAGAATACTTAACCGTCTTAACATGATGGTTATCGTTGACACTGTTCCACTCCTCTCACGAATTTATTTCTTTCCATCCGTGAGAGAAATTATGCATTTCGTAATGGTTTTGGCCTTCTTGCCTCAAAATAACAAATGCTATCAAAAAAAAGATGGTGCACATAGTGTGACACCACCTTTTTAAAACATCCGATAACCACTGGCTCGAAGCATTCTGATGACAATTCCAGCTGCGATCGCACCTAAAAATCCTGAAATAAGAATCGATATGTCAGCCACTTGAAGAGAAAGAATTTTATGCCCCAGCTGTGAAAATGATTGAGCTGGCTTTCGGAAATATTCAATAACTTTTATATTATCTACGATACAAATAAAAACGATTGGATAGATAATGGCCATAATCCATGACATGCGAAGTAGCATGTTCAGCAAAAAGCCGATTCCGAAAAATAGAACAAAAAACAATAAAATGGAAATCAATAATACCGGTATCCCCACACCTATTCCCTCCCAAACACTGTCAAATTAAGTGTACTGAAAGGTGAAAGCGCAGTCAATCACGAAAAAGGAATAATTTAGAATAGACAGAAAGCTTTACTTCTGTTCTCCTTTCCCATGGCAATTTACACACGTTTCGGTGCCACCCAAAATTAAATGAACGTATCCTCTTCCTTCACATAGTGAACATTGTTGGATAGCCGTATTCTTTTTCATGATTCGTTCCCCTTTCTTATATCTGAATTTTCTGATAATAATATCAAATAGGAAACGACTTGGGAAGAGGTTACGTAAAAATTTTTAAATTTTTCATTGGTTCTATTCACCGGTTGTTCACAAATCATTCAAATAAAAAAGGAGAATCACCTAAGTGACCCTCCTTTTGACATCATTCTTCTATTTATTAAAAGAAGTTAAATTTACCTTTTTTCATTACAAGTCCAGCTCCACCTTGCATGAATAAAGAACGGTTGTCGATTACTTTTTTCATGAATGAAGCGCTTGTTCCGAATAATTTCTTACCGAATACCATACCGATTGCATCGTCATGACCTAATGAACATACAGTACCTTTTAAGTCTGGTTTGAACTCTTGAAGTTCACCTTGACCACGTACAAGTACAGAGATGTTATGTGCACATGTTGGTCCTTGTTGCATTGCAACTTGTGCTGTTGGTGGATATGGACGATCGATTTCTGGGTTGATTACTAATGAGCAATCTCCCACTACGAATACATTCTCAAGACCTGGAGCACGTAGTTGTGGATCAACTTTTACACGAGCACGCATGTTTTCGATACCTGCTTTTTCAATTAGGTGACTTCCGCGTACACCCGCTGCCCATACAACTGTACCAGCTTTAATTTCTTCGATTTGATCATCTTTTGCAACGATGATTCCCTCTTCAGTACATTCTTTAATCGCTGTACCGATTTTGAATTCTACGCCTTTACGCTCTAATTGAGTCACAGCATATTCAACTAATTCTGGATCAAATCCAGGAAGAGCTGTTGGAGCTGCCTCAACACAGATTACGCGTACTTTTTCACGTGGAATATCGTATTCTTTACATAATTGAGGAACGCGGTTTGCTAATTCAGCAACAAACTCAATTCCTGTGAATCCTGCGCCACCTACTACCATTGTAAGAAGCTCATCACGTTTTTCTGGCTCGTTGTTATATGTTGCAAATACAAAATCAATGTGTTCGCGGATTAAACGAGCAGAGTTGATGTTAGCGATAGAGAAAGCATGTTCTTTAAGTCCTTTAATACCGAACGTTTCAGACTCATATCCTAAAGCTACTACTAAGTAGTCATATTCAAGCTCACCGTTTTCTAAAATAACACGTTGCTCTTCAAGCTTAATGTCTGTTACTGTATCTTGAACGAATTTCGTTTTGTTTGTGTTAATCGTGTTTGTGATTTTGAAACGAGCACGGTCATGATGAATTGTACCAGCAGATACCTCATGTAACCATGTTGATTCATAGTGATAATCATTTTTGTTTACGAGCGTTACTTCAGCCTCGTTAACTCCAAGTTTTTTTTGTAAGTTAAGAGCTGTCATCATACCGCCGTAACCAGCACCAAGGATTACGATTTTAGGCTTTCTCATTTTGATGTCATCCACCTTTTCCAATAATAATTTGTATAAAGCAATAAAATTTATAAAAATGAATTTAAAAGTGCAAACACAAGTGTTTTTTGTTAGTGTGAGCTACAAGATGTTTTCCTATCCACTTTTGTCACCCTCATATCTAGGTAAAAAGTTTGTGAATTCCTTCACGTATCAAGACGGAAAAATACATACTTTTGTTAAGAAATTGTCATGAAATATTAACAAATACACCCATCAACAATCATCATAGTCCTTTTTTGGTTGTTTTTCAAGTGTATTTGACTGATTTATTAGGTTAAAAATATTCCGCCTTTTTATCCGGAATTTAAAATGCGGTGTGTGTTGCATTTTTTACGGTTTCATGATAAAAATTATAAATATTCAAATTTTTTAATCTTTTTACGATGATATGAAAGATACAATAGGCTTTTTTTCCAAGTAGGTTATGCTATCATAAAAAAGCCAATCATGATATACATAAATATAGAGGTGATTAATGTGAAAGAAGATAAAAAGGTTTATGACATTACGATTATCGGTGGAGGTCCAACTGGACTTTTCACAGCATTTTATGGAGGTATGAGACAAGCAAGTGTGAAGCTAATTGAAAGTTTACCACAGCTTGGTGGACAATTGTCTGCTTTATACCCTGAAAAATACATTTACGATGTGGCTGGTTTTCCGAAAATCCGTGCTCAAGAGCTTGTAAACAACCTAAAAGAGCAAATGGCACAGTTCGACCCAACGATCGTGCTTGAGCAAGCGGTTGAAAAGCTTGAAAAACAAGCGGACGGTGTGTTCAAATTAACGACAAACAGCGAAGTTCATTATACAAAAACAATCATTATTACAGCTGGTAACGGTGCGTTCCAACCACGCAAACTGGAATTAGAGTCTGCTACGCAATATGAGAGTAAAAATCTTCATTATTTCGTTGACGACATGAATAAATTTAAAGACAGAAAAGTCGTTATTTTCGGAGGAGGAGATTCCGCAGTCGATTGGGCACTTATGTTAGAGCCAATCGCTGAGAAAGTAACCCTTGTCCATCGCCGTGATAAATTCCGCGCGCACGAACATAGCGTTGAACAACTGATGAATTCAAAAGTAGAAATTAAAACACCTTACGTACCATCTGAACTTGTTGGTGAAGATGAAATCAAGCAAGTTATTCTTGAAAAAGTAAAAGGTGAAGAAAAAGAGATTATCGATGTTGATGATGTTATCGTAAACTATGGCTTCGTTTCATCTCTTGGTCCAATTAAAGAATGGGAGCTTGACATCGAGAAAAACTCAATTGTTGTCAACTCAAAGCAAGAAACAAACATCCCTGGTATTTATGCTGCTGGTGATATTTGTACGTACGATGGAAAAGTAAAGCTAATCGTTGCTGGTTTTGGGGAAGGCCCAACAGCCGTTAACAATGCAAAAAGCTACATGGATCCAAAAGCAAGAGTACAACCTCTTCACAGTACATCTTTATTTAACTAATTCAAAAGAAGAACGAGGCTATTGCCCCGCTCTTCTTTTTTTCTGTTTATTTTAGCTTGTATACACGTGCTTCATAAGGCTTAAGCTCTAGCTGTTCAATCGGCGCGTCAACAGCTACAGGATAATTGGAAATCAGCACTTCCTTTTGGGAATATGAAATCCCACTTGGCAACATAAACGCTTTTTCATCTCCTGTGAAGTTTAGGAGCACTAACAGCTTTTCGTCTCCGAGCGTACGGGTATACACATACAGTTCTTCATCGTCAGGAAGCAGCAGCTCATATGACCCATAAACGATGACATCATGCTGTTTTCTCAATTGAATTAATTCACGATAATAATGATAAACAGAATGCGGATCTTGAACAGCATGTTCGGCATTAATATACTGATAGTTCTCATTCACTGCTAGCCACGGCGTACCTGTTGTAAATCCAGCATTTTCACTGTCATCCCACTGAATTGGTGTACGGGCATTATCTCTACCTTTTACATAGATCGAATTCATTACCTGCTGTTCATCTTCATGACCTTCCACTACTTTTTCACGATACATATTTAACGTCTCGATGTCTTTGTAGTCGTTGATTGAATCAAGCTTGATGTTGGTCATTCCAAGCTCTTCACCTTGATAAATATACGGTGTGCCTTGAAGCATATGAAGCATTGTAGCAAGCATTTTGGCTGATTCTACGCGATACTCCTGGTCATTTCCAAATCGTGATACCATTCGAGGCTGATCGTGGTTGTTTAAATACAGGCTGTTCCATCCTTTTCCATCTAGCCCTGTTTGCCATTTCGATAGGGAGTTTTTAAGATCTGTTAATTTTAGAGGACGTAGATCCCACTTTCCTTCTGGACCTCCGTCTAAGTCCATATGCTCAAACTGAAAAACCATGTTAACTTCCTGTCGCTCTTCTCCGGTATAAAGAACGGCTTCCTCCACCGTAACGCCTGGCATCTCTCCAACGGTTAGCACGTCATATTGTGAGAGCACTTTTTCATTCATTTCTTGTAAAAATTCGTGAATCCGCGGACCGTCCATGAAGAACTCTCCCCCCGGTGCGTATTTTTTGCCGTGTGGATTTGGAGCATCTGGTAGCCCAGGTACTTTCGAAATGAAGTTAATGACATCCATTCGAAAACCATCGATCCCTTTATCAAGCCAAAACTTCATCATGCGATAGACTTCTTCACGGAGCTTTGGATTTTCCCAATTTAAATCAGGCTGCTTACGGCTGAATAAGTGAAGATAATATTCTTCCGTATTTTCATCATACTCCCATGCAGAGCCGCTAAACACAGACTCCCAGTTGTTCGGCTCTTTCCCATCTTTCCCTGGCTTCCAATAGTAATAATCTCGGTACGGATTATCAACTGATTTTTTTGACTCTTGGAACCACTGGTGCTCATCTGAAGAATGATTAACGACTAGATCCATAATTAACTTCATTTCTCGCTGATGGATTTGGTGAATTAACTTCTCCCAGTCCTCCATCGTGCCAAAGTCACTCATAATGCTTTGGTAGTCACTAATATCGTATCCGTTATCATCATTTGGTGATTCATACACAGGAGAAAGCCAGATCACATCAATCCCTAATTCTTTTAAGTAATCAAGCTTTTCCGTTATCCCTTGAAGATCTCCAATTCCATCCCCATTTGAATCGTTGAAGCTGCGCGGATATATTTGATAAACGACGCTTTCCTTCCACCACGTTTTGCTTGTTGTTTTCTCCATTTTTTTCTACCCCTTTGTTTTATTTTTTCGTAAACGTTTACGTAATGTTCAAAAAAAAGATGTTACTTTACAGTTTCTCGCTCAATAATTTTATGTTGCAGTACGACGTTAGAAGTTGGGCGCTTTTTTAATAACATTTCGGCTGCCGAACGTCCCATTTCATAAAGAGGCTGTCCGACGGTTGTGAGCGGCGGAATTGCTTTCTCAGCGGCAGACGTATTATCGTATCCTACTACTGCTATTTGATCAGGTACTCGTATATTCTTTTTATATAAATACGAGAGTGCGCCTACAGCCATTTCATCGCTCGCACAAAACACGGCCGTTACGTCAGGATATTTCTCGATCAATTCCTCCATACCCGTAATACCCGTTTCAAATGCAAAATCACCGTACACGATGGCAGGCTCACCGTCGATCCCTTCGTCAAGAAGTGCCTTTTTAAATCCCTCAACACGTGGAGATGTTGCGATTAAATCGCCTTCTGTTCCTGCGATCATTCCAATATTTCGGTGTCCTTTATTTAATAAATAGTTCACGGCATCATAAGAAGCTTCAAAATCATTTACCTTTACATAAGGAAGCGGGTAATCAGATTTGGTGGATACAAGGACAACCGGAATACTCATGCGAGAAATGACCTCGTAGTATTCTTCCTTCATCCATTCGCTCACAAATAAAATACCGTCCACTTGTTTCTCTCTCAGCATTTGCAAATATTTCAGCGTTCTCTCTCCGCTTTTATCTGTTTTGCAGATCACTACGCTATAGTCCATTTCATGAGCGATATCTTCAATCCCAGCAAGCACGTCTGCTGCAAATAAGTTTGATACGTTCGGTAACAAAACACCAATCGTTTTCGTTTTTTTATTAATCAACCCTCTAGCGATCGCATTTGGCTGATAGCCTAGGTCATTAATAATCCCCAGCACCTTTTTCTTCGTATCTTCGGAGTAGCCCGGCAAATTGTTTAATACGCGTGACACCGTCGCCACCGACACATTTGCCTGCCTCGCTACATCCTTAATCGTAATCGACATATCTCACCATCCATTTAGTAAACGTTTTCCTTTTCGTATTTTACCACATCATTAAAACGCTTACAATTTATTATGTATTAAGTGTTGGTTAAGAATGATCCTCAACCAACACCCTTCATCACTAATAGATTTTCGTGCTGCTTTTTTCTGTCGTATCGTCTAGTAAACCAATAAACGTTCCTAAAACGAAAATAGTCATTGAGGCACATAAGAAACCAAAACTACCAATAAAGAAATAGTTCATAGATGAGGAAGCGCTTACAAATAAACCGGCAATAAATAATATAACAGAGATTACAAACTTCACTTTTGCCATTCTCTTGCACATTTTTGTTATCCCGTTTCGTGGCTTGTAAGGTGCCATACCTTTCATCCTCCTTTTGTGTCTATCCCCTATAAAAATTGTAACACAATATTCAAAATTTTCAATACTTTATCTATTGACTTTTCAAAAAGTTTGTACTTTATTGTATGCGTGTATTCATAAAAGATGAAAAATGATGAATAAAAAAAGAACCTCTCCAACTTTCGTCGGAGAGGTGTCGATGTTAGCACTCTTCAGGTTTTCCTGCATTTGATGCTGTGCGGAAAGAAGATCCGCAGCCACATGATGCAATGGCATTCGGGTTATCGATCGTAAAACCGCCCCCAAGCATTGATTGCTTGTAGTCGATTTGTACGCCTTTTACAATTAGCGAGCTTTCTTTATCAATAAGAATTTTTAAACCTTGTTGTTCTAAAACAACGTCATCTTCTTTTACCTCGTGATCAAATCCCATTCCGTATGAAAGGCCACTGCACCCTCCACCTTGGACGCCAAATCGAAGGTATGCACCTTCCTCTTCGTTCTGTTTCATCATATCTTTTATTTGAAAGCCTGCAGCTTCTGTTATGTGAATTAGTTGTTCACTCATCGTTTTTCCTCCTTTACTTGAATCAGATTCAAACTCTTACTTGAATTATATAATTCCTTGACTATAGAAACAAATAGTCTGTCTTAATAATAATATTCTCCCGTACAGATTACTTCTGCAGGTCCTTTCATTAATACGCGTCCTTCCGTTGTCCACGTAATCTCTAAATCTCCGCCTGCTAGATGAACCGTTGTTGGGACGTTGCGTTTCGTATGATTATTTAACACAGAAGCTACCACAGCGGCACAAGCGCCTGTTCCGCATGCCTGAGTAATTCCTGATCCTCGCTCCCAAACGCGAAAGTGCAGCTCGTGTTCATTTACTACTTCAACAAACTCTACGTTTACGCCTTCTGGAAAGCGTGCGTCCTTTTCAACGATTGGACCAAGCGTTGTAAGCGGTGCTTCTTCAATGTCATTTAAGTAAAAAATGACGTGTGGATTCCCCATCGATACGGTCGTAATTTCATATTCTTCCCCGGCAAATAAGGCTTTTTCTGCTACGACCTGGGACGTATCGTCACCTGTCATTGGAATTTGTGATCGCTGTAATCGTGGTTCCCCCATATCGACCGTTACTTCAGTTACAACCCCGTCTTCTACTACTACCTTTGCATCTACGACACCTGAGAGTGTTTCAATCTGAAATTCTGTTTCTTCTACTATCTTATGTTCATACGCATACTTCGCTACGCATCGTAAACCGTTTCCGCAGTTCTTTCCTTCAGAACCATCGTTATTAAAAATACGCATTTTTACTGGCGCGATGTCTGATGGACAAATAAGAATTAAACCATCTGATCCGATTCCTGTATGAATATTTGAGACGTTTACAGCCACACTAGGTAGTTCTGCTTCTTCAATTCGTTCTTCAAACATGTTGACATATATATAGTTATTTCCTAATCCATGCATCTTTGTAAATTGAAAACTTTTCATCGCTGCCTCCACTTATTTTTTTCTTGTGTCTAGTATAAAGATATCTAAAAAAGAGCACAATAAGAACATCCCCCGTTTTTGGCTTCTTCATTAGTAATCTAATGGAGAAGCTTTTATATTTTATGCCTTTATACCTAGCAACAACTAGTTCTTTTAGATTATAATAAAGTATATAAGTATGTTTCGAATACAGCGTACGATTACAACAAAAGAGGAGGGCTAGACGTGAAAGGAATGTACGACAAGCGGATGGAGTGTCCCATTTGTATGTCCCCGTATCAAACGAAAAAAATCTTATCTAGGTTTGTTAGAGTTGTTTCCCTAGATACTGACTTCTACAGTGTATATGAATACACTCATTTAAATCCGCTACTTTATCACGTGAATATATGCCCAAACTGCGGCTATTCACATACAGAAGATTTTTCCCCTTATTTCCCACCTAATGCGAAAGAGCAGATCGCTCAAAAAGTGTGCCAGGCTTGGACACAGCAGGACTATGGAAATGAACGCTCTGTTTTAAAAGCGATCAATGCCTATAAGCTAGCACTTTATTGTGCTCTATTAAAAAAAGAGAAGCACGTCACAATAGCCGGTCTATTATTGCGAATTGCGTGGCTACATCGTCTTGAACAACGGGAAGAGGAAGAAAAACGTTTTTTACTTCATTCTCTTAACGAGTACAAGCTTTCCTATGAAACCGATGATTTTCAATCTTCTAAAATGACTATTACAAAAGTCTTATATTTAATCGGAGAACTAAACCGTCGCGTTGGACAGGAACATGAGGCATCCTATTATTTTTCACAAATTATTCAGCGTCATTCAAAAGCAGGAGATCCAAAAATTATTGAAATGGCACGTGATCGCTATCAAGAAATTCGTGAAAAGCAGAAGCAAGAAGCAGAGGTTATTTAGATAAAACGAGCGGTAGGACATGTCCTACCGCTCGTTTTATCTATATGCAAAAGACATCTATTAAAACATTGGATTTTCTTCTAAATAAGCATATACATTTTGAACCAACTCGTCTGATGTTGCACCTGTGACAATTTCACCGTTTACCAGTGCATATGGAGACTGAGCACATTTGCCACAATACCCCAGACAGCCGTATTCAATAATGTCTAAATCGTAATCCTTTTCAAGCTGTTCCATCGCTTTTTGGGCACCGCTAGCTAGATTACTTATACAAAATTCTATGATTGGCTTAATCACTTTTGCTCACCTCTCTATTACTTGTAAATCTACAATTTTTTTGATTCATCGTCAACTTTTGACGTTTTCTATTCCTACTTTTTTCTATGCAGCAACGCTTTAAGTGAAAAATAATCACTTTCAGAAAAGCGTTAAAAGTAAAAAAACCATCGTGCAATAGGTTGTTATTTTTTCATTATTTAGTTATACTTTTATGTGAATAAACGCAATTATTGTGACACAAAAATATTATCGCAGTAAAATATGTTGCATCAATACATAGCTATTTCACAAACTTGTTTTTGCAAAAAGGGGAAATTTTTATGAAAAATCTTGTGATTTTAGGTGGCGGATACGGCGGTATGCGCATGTTGCATCGCTTTTTACCAAATCATCTGCCAAATGATGTTCAAATTACTCTCATTGATAAAGCACCATATCACTCATTAAAAACTGAGTTCTACGCGCTAGCAGCTGGTACCATTTCGGATAACCATATACGCGTAGCCTTTCCTGAAGATCCTCGTTTAACCATTAAGCACGGTCTAGTTGAAAAAATTGATTTAGATTCAAAAGCAGTTCTTATGCAAGACGGGTCAACTGTTCCTTATGATGACCTTGTAATCGGCTTAGGATGCGAAGACAAATATCATAACGTACCGGGCGCTCCTGAGTTTACTTATAGCATTCAGTCAATCGATGCTTCACGCAAAACATATCAAATGATTAATAACCTTCCTCACCACGCGATTGTATCAATCGTCGGTGCAGGATTAAGTGGTGTCGAGCTTGCCAGTGAAGTCAAAGAAAGCCGACCAGACTTAAAAATTAAGCTGTTTGACCGCGGTAAATTTATCTTATCAGCTTTCCCAGAACGTTTAAGTAAATACGTTCAAGGATGGTTTACTTCTCATGGAGTGGAAATCATCAATAAAGCAAATATTACTAGAGTAGAAGAAAACGTTCTATATAACAATGACGAAGCGATTCACAGCGATGTAATCGTATGGACTGCTGGTATTCAGCCTAGTCGAGTGGTACGAGAATTAGACGTTGAAAAAGATCCTCAGGGACGTGTTGTACTTACGAAACATCACAACCTTCCAACGGACGAGCATGTATATGTTGTTGGGGATTGCGCAAGCCTTCCACACGCACCTAGCGCACAGCTAGCAGAAGGACAGGCTGAACAAATCGTTCAGATGCTCCAAAAACGCTGGAACAATGAACCTCTGCCTGACGAGCTTCCAACGATTAAATTAAAAGGCGTATTGGGCTCACTCGGTAAAAAGCACGGCTTCGGTTTAGTAAACGACCGCGCCATTACAGGACGAGTTGCTCGCCTTTTAAAATCAGGGATCTTATGGATGTATAAGTATCATAACGGATAATAGCACCGCTTTTGCGGTGCTATTGTTTTAGTTTGCTAGATAGCCATGCTTCTCCATTTCAGAATAAATATCCTTTAGACGAGGGCTCCCCTCACCGATAATTTCTCCTTTAATCACAATCACAGGAAAAAATAAGTCTTCTTCAATTACCCGAGTAGCGAACGCTTTTTTCTCTTCGTCATCCTCTGGTGGAGAATAAATATCGATATAGGTTAATGTAAAAGGCTGTGATGGGTATTTGCGCCCCACTGCTGCTTCAATCCATTCATACGTATCTTTTGAAGATGGCATATTTACACAGCTCGCACAAATAATCTCCGCACCATACACGCAAATTTCAACCACTTCTCTTCCCACATTCTCTCTCCCCTTTGCTTTATTGTTCTTCTTATATTTTACACAATAAAGAATATTTGAACATCTTTTGAATTCAGGTTAACATTACCGTGTGTTCTTGAATAGATTTTTTTAGTAAGACCGTTTATAATGAGAGACAAGGAAAGGAGTCGATATGTATGGAAGCAGAAATGAAAGAACAAGTTCAAGAAGTATTAGATAAATTGCGTCCCTTCTTACTACGTGATGGTGGGGATTGTGAATTAGTAGACGTGGAGGATGGCATCGTTAAGCTACGCCTTTTAGGTGCTTGCGGTAGCTGCCCAAGTTCTACAATCACACTAAAAGCAGGTATTGAACGTGCACTATTAGAAGAAGTTCCTGGCGTTATGGAAGTTGAACAAGTATTCTAATAATGAAGAAGAGGCACTCTCCGCAAGGAGAGCGCCTCTTTTTTATACCGTAACAGAATGATTGTGCACACGTACTCCCTCTTGATCGACCTTTACATGTCGAACTTCACAGTCAGGAACAAGCGTTTTTAAGGTCTGAATAAGCGTTATCGCATCTTCCGATTTTACAAAAGATAAAATGCTTGGCCCCGCACCGCTTAATGCCGTTCCAAATGCCCCGCTATCTTTTGCTACGTTTCGTACAACAGCCAGTTCTTTTACAAGTGATGAACGATAAGGCTCATGGAACAAATCCTTTTCCATGACCTCTCCAACTAATGGCCAATTGTTTGTAAATAACGCTGCCACTAGCGTATTACTTACAGCACTTGCTTCAACTGCTAGCTTGTACTCTAGCTGCTCGGGGAGCACATTTCTAGCATACGTCGTTTTCAGCTCATACGGCGGAATGACCATCACGGTATCCACCTCTACGTCTTTTATGTGGACCGTATACGTTTCATCTGCATGATGATAACCAATTAAAATTCCACCATACACCGCAGGTCCTACATTGTCTGGATGTCCCTCCATCACGCTCCCAATTCGAACCTTGTCCTTTTTAGTGAGCTGTAAATCACCTAATACGTTCGCAATTTCGATACCAGCGACAATTGCAGAAGCACTGCTTCCTAGCCCTCGTGCTAACGGTATATTGCTTGTCATCGTAACCTTTACAGGTGGAAGCGTTACATTATAATCGGCTGCCACCTGCTGAGCTACTTCGTAAATTAAGTTATCTTTTCCTTCTGGAATTCCTTCTAAGTTCGGAGAGGCAGCAATAAAGCGCCACTCGCTACATTCTTCCACTTCTAACGTCAAGTAGCAGGAGAGCGCCATACCAACAGAATCGAAGCCCGGACCTAGATTAGCAGAGCTTGCCGGAACAATAATGGTAAAGCGGCGATTTCCTAACATGACGCAATCACACCTTCAATGTGCTCAAACACTGCTTTTTCTTCGTTTGGTAATACCACAGGTCTGAAATGACTTGAGTCAATCGCTGTATTTGGATCTTTTAGTCCGTTTCCAGTTAAAACGGCAACCACCGTCGAGCCAGGGGTAATCTCTCCAGATTCCAGCTGTTTGATCACACCTGCTAATGATGCACATGAAGCAGGCTCTGCAAATACACCTTCTGTACTTGCAAGTAAATGATACGCTTTTAAGATTTCTTCATCTGTTACTTCGTCAATCTTTCCGTTTGAGGAATCTGCTGCGTCCACCGCATACTGCCAACTTGCTGGATTACCAATCCGAATAGCTGTCGCAATCGTTTCAGGATTTACAATAACCTCATTACGAACGATGGCAGCTGCACCTTCCGCTTCAAACCCTCTCATTTGTGGAAGACCTGTTTCTTTTTTCTCGTTATACTCCTTAAATCCTTTCCAATAAGCCGTAATGTTTCCGGCGTTTCCGACTGGAATCGCAAGAACGTCAGGCGCCTTCCCTAGTTGATCACAGATTTCAAACGCAGCCGTTTTTTGTCCTTCAATTCGATACGGATTCACCGAATTTACAAGCGTTAACGGAGAAGATTCACTAAGCTTACGTACCATTGCGAGCGCTTCATCAAAATTGCCTTCAATTGCTACAATTTCGGCTCCGTACATAACCGCTTGAGCAAGCTTACCCATCGCAATTTTTCCATCTGGAATAACAATAATACAGCGCATCCCAGCACGTGCAGCATAAGCTGCAGCTGCGGCTGATGTATTCCCTGTTGAAGCACAAATTACCGTTTTACTACCCTCTTCTTTTGCCTTAGCTACCGCCATTACCATTCCTCGGTCTTTAAATGAGCCCGTTGGATTCGCACCTTCGACTTTGACATGAAGGTTAATGCCAAACCGCTTTGACAGCTCTTCTAAATGAATAAGGGGCGTATTTCCCTCATGTAGCGTTAGGCTCGGTGTATGTTCGTTCACTGGTAAAAACTCTTTGTATTCTTGTAGTAATCCTTTCCACATTAGGCAAGTGCCTCCCCTTCTACACGGTAGCTGCTTTTGATACTGTCTAAAATTTGTAGTCCTCGCAGTTCTTCCATAATTGTTTCGTAATCTTTTAATGATGCCTGATGTGTAACGACGACGATTTCTGCTAAGTCACTGTTTTTAACAGGAAGCTGGATAATTTTCTCGAAGCTCACGCCGTAATTGGAGAATAGCGTTGTAAGGTCAGCGAAGGCCCCTACTTGATCTTTTACGTGGATACGCAAGAAATACTTAGAGAACATTTTATCTTCGTTTTTGAGCTGTTTTGGAAACTGTGGCGCTACTGCGCTTTTTCCGTTTACGCCTAAACGCATGTTCTTCATCACACCAACTAAGTCAGACACAACGGCCGTAGCGGTCGGAAGGCTACCTGCACCTGGTCCATAAAACATCGTTTCCCCTACCGCTTCACCGTACACATACACAGCATTGTATTCATCGTTAACAGCTGCAAGCGGATGCGTATCTGCAAGAAGTGTCGGCTGAACGCTCACCTCTACCTCTTCTCCGTCACGGTGCGCATACCCAATCAGCTTCATCGTGTAGCCAAGCTGCTTGCTATAGCGTAAATCTTCTTCTGTTACAGAAGAAATTCCTTTTACACGCACATCATCTAAATCAATCTTCATGGAAAATCCGAGCGTCGATAAAATCGTCATTTTGCGGGCTGCGTCTAGTCCTTCTACGTCAGCTGTTGGGTCAGATTCCGCATAGCCGAGCGCTTGTGCTTCTGCTAAGACATTATCGTAAGCACGACCTTCCTTGCTCATTTTTGTTAAAATAAAGTTCGTTGTACCGTTCACAATGCCCATCATTTTCGTAATGCGATCTGAGGAAAGACCTTCTACTAAACCACGTAAAATAGGGATGCCTCCCGCTACACTCGCTTCATAAAACAAATCACAGTTACTTTCAGAAGCAACGGTCAATAATTCCGATCCGTACAGAGCCATTAAGTCTTTATTTGCCGTCACCACGTGTTTGTTGTTGCGAAGAGCCGTTAAAATGTAATCACGGGTTTCTTCAATTCCTCCCATTACCTCAATCACCACATCGATCTCTGGATCATGAAGAATTTCTTCTACATTTTTCGTTAACTTTGAAGCATCGACTTCCACATTTCGTTCCTTTTCCAAATCATTCACTAAGATGCGCTTTACCTCGACGGGACAGCCGACTTGGTGCATTAATTTGTCCTGATGATTCTCAATAATTTTTACTACGCCACTTCCGACTGTTCCAAGACCTAATAAACCAATTGATATTTTTTTAACCATTTTCTTCACCTCTATGTATCGTATGATGGATTTGTGTTTTCTGAATAGACATTTGTTCTTTTATAAAGGACATTATAGAGACTATTCTGATTTTTTACAACCCTGAAAATAGAAACTTTTAAATGAAAGCGTTATCCATTATATTAGGTAGATAATTTTAAATGTTTTGACTTTTTACCATAGTAACACTTGTATACAAAGGAGAAAACCTTCTTTTTCATATTTGTATTTGCAAGCTCGCATATAAAAGAAAAGAACTCTCCGCGAAAACGAAGAGTTCTTAACAATTATGTGTGCTGAACGACTGAACGATTAACAATCGTAGCAGGGGTGTTTGCTTTTAAGACACGTTCAATATTTTCTACGCATAGTTCAATCATTGCCGTACGCGTTTCAATACTTGAACTTCCAATATGCGGGAGTGCAACGATGTTAGGATGTGTAAGTAAAGGATCATTTGCGACAATTGGCTCTTGTCGAAAAACGTCTAGTCCAGCGGCCGCTATTTCCCCTTCTTTTATCGCCGTTAGAAGTGCTTCTTCATCCACCACCGCACCGCGTGAGGCATTCACAAAAACAGCGGTTGATTTCATCTTCCGAAATGCTTCTTCGTTAAAAAGATTCATTGTTTCCGCTGTTAACGGTGTGAGGCAGACAATAAAATCAGATTGCGTAATGAGTTCGTCAAATGACGCGTACGTCGCACCAAGTTCGCGCTCTGCCTTTTCATCGCGTGAACGGTTATGATATAAAATATTCATGTCAAATCCAGTCGCTCTTTTAGCTACCGTACGTCCAATGTTCCCCATGCCTATAATTCCAATCGTTTTGTGGTGAACATCCCGACCCGCAAGTAGGTACGGACTCCAACCTTTCCACTGATCGTTCTTAATGTACTCAGCGGCTTCAACAAGGCGTCTCGCAGCCAACAGTAGCAGCGAAAAGGTCAAATCTGCCGTTGTATCGGATAACACATCAGGCGTATTGGAAACGATAATACCTTGCTCTGTTGCAGCGTCTACATCGATGTTGTCATAGCCAACAGCTAAATTTGCGACGATTTTTAGTTGAGGAGCTTCCTCTAAAAGCGCTCGATCGATTCGGTCTGAGAGCATTGTCAAAAGGGCCGTTGCGTTCAGTGACTTTTCTTTTAGCACTTCATCAGGAACTGGTTTTTCTTCTTCTGCCCACATCTCCACATTTGCGATTGCTTCTAACGGGGCAATTAATTTCTTTGGTAGTTGACGTGTAATATAAACGAATGGCTTTTCCATCTCTCCACCTCATTATCTAAATAGTCCGTTATCTTTATTCTACCATACTATTTAAGACACTTAGCGAAGAGTTAACCTTCTATAACCACTCTAATTCAGGGATGCTGTACTTGGCTGCTGGAATTCCCATTGTGGCATAGAACTCCTTTAAAAAAAGCTGATAGTTGGCCGCTTCCTCAACGATCGACTCTAAGCGTTTAAACGCCTTATATTTGCGATCTTCATCACCAGTACTGTAATATCCCTCAATTGTCTCAAAATAGTGTACAGGGAAAAGCAGACGAGCATACAGCAGCCTCCAGGAAAAGGACGAAAGTGGCGTTACTTTTTCATACTCGCTTAAAAACGCGTGAATTTTACGAATGGCTTCCGGTCGTTCATTTTGAAGATAGAGATATCGAATGTATTCGCTTAAGTCTCGACTCGGATGATCAAATACCCAATCAAAGGGTAACTTGTAGTAATATGATTCTCCCCACGTGTCGGGGACGAACCGATGATGACAAACGGTTGCTGTATCAATTGCTCGAGGGAGATCGTCAATTTCCGTATCAACCAAATATTGCATCGCATTTTCAGTTAGACCTAAGTAGTACGGAAAAGATTCAATGAATTTTCGTTCCATATCGTGATTTGGAAGCTCTTGAAGCTTTCCGCGCCAAAAGTTCTCCATCTGATTAAGCCGTTTTTCCCATAGATCTTTCCACTGACCGATTCGGTTTAGCTTCTCCACTTGAAATGGCAGCATTTTACCACGCTGATGAAAATAAGAAAGCTCCCTGCCCACATTAGAAGCTTCTTCCTTTCGTTCATACAGAGCATTTCGACAAATAATTAATTTCGTTTCTTCTATCTTTGTCAGAACGCTTCCTGATAAATTAGGCATAAACGTCGCTACTTGACGGTCTCCTTGTCCCATTAAATGCTGACTAATTTGATGCATTTCTGTTAGCTCATCCTCGTCCATGCTGGTGACATCAACGACTGTGTGAAGAATATTACGATAAAAAAACGTTTTATAGGGACCCGCATTAATTAATTCTCCAGGTTGTAAGCCATAATATTGTTGAATCGCTTCATTTATCATGTTCTTCACTCCTTACTAATACAAATATATGTAGAAGGAAACAATTACTTGTCATAATCTTTGCCGATTGATGAATAAAGTAAGACTACACCTTTTCTTTTCAAACGAATGAATCTGCTTTGTAAAATCCTTCTCTCTCCGCTATTTCAAGATAAGGAGTGGTACTCTTTTTACACGTCTATGACTATTCCGTAAATTGGGACAAAGAAGTGATCTGATGAACCAATGCCTGTACCAAAATTTATATAGAAACTAGGTGAAAATAATGGCAAAAGACCACAAAATGAGTCAGCTAGAAATAAAAGCACGAGAATGGTTAAAGGAACGTGGTGTGAATATCGAAGACATTGCAGACCTCGTGTTCTATCTTCAGGAAAAATATCATCCAAACTTAGATCTTGAAGAATGTCGTGCGAACGTTGAGCGTGTCATTGCAAAACGAGAAGTGCAAAATGCGATCCTGACAGGTATTCAGCTAGATGTTTTAGCAGAGAAAAAAATGCTTGAAGAACCGCTTCAAGACATCTTAGCAAAAGATGAAAGCTTGTACGGAATTGATGAAATTCTTGCTCTATCTATCGTTAACGTATACGGCTCAATCGGATTCACCAATTATGGATACATCGACAAGCAAAAGCCTGGCATTTTACAATACTTAAATGATAAATCGACTGGCCAATGTCATACCTTTTTAGATGATATCGTTGGAGCAATTGCTGCTGCCGCATCAAGCAGACTTGCGCACCGTGCCGCACATCAAGATTCTTAATATAAAAAATCAGCTGTGCATTCGTAATTGATCTTATGTAAAAATCCGTTTTAAAAGATAATCGTTAGGTGTACTACAAAAAAAGGACCTGTGCTTCATTCGCACAAGTCCTTTTCTTATTCTCAATTTAAATGTTGGGAATCCATTCTTCAAGGGAATGAACCGTATGCGTTGGCTGTTTGTCATATCCCTTTAGAAGCTCAGGTGTCGTTACGCCTGTATGAACAAGCATCGTATCGATTCCGGCATTCATCCCTGCCATAATATCAGTGTCATAATAATCACCGATCATCACCGTTTCCTCTTTTGGTGTTCCTAATACTTTTAGCGCTTGCTCCATAATGATCTTTTCAGGCTTACCAATGAAGATTGGTTCTGTCTGTGTCGACACGGTAATAACCGATGTTAAAGATCCGTTCCCTGGTAACAAACCGCGTTCTGTTGGAATCGCAATATCACCGTTCGTTGAAACAAACGTTGCACCATTACGCACAGCTAGACATGCAGTCGCAAGTTTTTCATAGCTAATGCTTCGATCAATTCCTACCACAACAAAGTCAGGGTGCTCTTCTTGAAGCGTAAAGCCTTTTTCTTCTAACGTTGTGCGAATTCCTTCTTCCCCAATCACGTACGCTGTACCGTTTGGCTTGCGTTCATGAAGGAAGTTAGCGGTCGCTTGACTTGTTGTAAATACTTGTTTTTCTGTAGCTGGAATTCCAAAGCTCATTAATTTATCAGCTACCTGCTCTGGCGTACGAGACGAGTTATTTGTGACAAACAAGTATGGAACACCCTGCTCTTTTAGTGCCACAACAAAGTCTTTTGCTTCTTTAATGAGTTCTGTTCCCATGTACATCGTACCGTCTAGATCTAATAAATATCCTTTATACTTTTTCACGTTTGTTTCCTCCTCAAATCACTAAAAAACGACTCGTAAAAGGATATTCCCTCTTAAGAGCCGCTTAGTAGGCTTATATTTAATTAAGAGATATGTCCTTTGATACATTCTTATCATGTACCACAAAAGCATATCTTATTTTACCTATAAATACAAACAATGCTATCCCTCATCGCCCATTCGCAAACATCAATTAGCTTTTAAAAGCTGAAACAGGACCTAGCTCATTTTCTAAATAAGCTCGCACATTCACAGGAAAAGCGCTGATCACATGAATATTCTTTTTTAGCACCTCTTCTAGTACGCTGTGATCAACCTCTGTATAATCTTGAACGAGTTGTTTGCGCAGGAAAATCACTTCTTTTAGCTGATTTCCTTCCTCATTTGATACGACTTTCTCATCCATCATAATATCAATAATGTCCTCATAGCTCCCTGGATCGCGCATAATGAATCCATCAATCATGGCATTTCCAACGTCTAAAATAGCATCAATGGCAATATGACCGATACGCTCTAATGCTCGAATCTCAATTGGCGTCGTCCATCCCTTTTGCTCATTAAATAATTGAATGGTTGCTTCTAGAAATTGTAGTCGTTCTTCAATTTTATCTCGGTCCACAAAATACATGCTGCTTCCCCCTCTGAATAAGTCCCTATTGTATGTACATGTATAATCTTTCTTTAGTATAGCACAAATGTAAACGCTCTAAAAATGAATCTCTTCTAAAGAAGATAGTCGTTTTCGTTTTGTTTTTCTTTTGATATGATTAAAAAAACAAGTATGGGAGAGGTAGACATGAGTGAACGATTTTTTCTGTATGACGATACGGTAGACACGAAAACAAGATTTGTCAGCTTCGTTGGGGAACATCAGCGTTTTGATTTAGCAATTATTCAAACAGATCGCTATTACGGAAAGCAGCTGGTCTTAGATATTCAAGGTGGTCGCTTTGCCATTATCGGAACGGATGACCTTGATGAACCTGGCTATCTAGAACACGTCTACAAGCTTGGTGAAGGCGATGCTCAAGAGCTTCGTGAATTTTTATATGAATTAATCTAAGTAAAAAAAGGGCAAAGTGAAGGACGAAATGTCTTTCTCTTTGACCCTTTTTTATTTTGCCACTTTGCGTAAAACAAAATAGGCACACCCGAAATTGCAATATTCCTGTATGTAATCGTTTAATGTGCTAATTTTTGTATCATACGTTGCTTTTTGATTATGGTCGTCGAAAAAACCTCTTAGGCGAAGCTGATTATATCCCCAGTCACCGACAAGATAATCGTATCGATTCAACAAATCCACGTATCGCCCTAAAAACGCCTCTTCATTAAACCCTTCTCGGTACTCTTTTACGACCTCATAGCACGTGTTATTTACACAAATCATCTTTTCACCTCATTTTTCCTTTTTATTACCTTTTATTATATAGTCGAAAACCATCAATTAACATGAGAAATTCATGTATTTTGCCACATCCTATGTAGTATAAGGAGGTATTGACGGATGAATAAACACTTTCTAGTTGCTTTTACTACTATAGCTATTATAACGGTTAGCGGCTGTCAATCCAATACAGAGAATCAAGATGAAGCACTATATGAGGAAAATGGCGAAACGCTAAACGTATCCGATCGCAATGATTTGTATAACACGAATAAAAAAGATCAGCAGGATTATGGTTATGTGCGACATACGAAAAACCCTGATCACGACCAATCAAATATGAACAAAGGAATGATTTCGATTAATCGAGAAAAAGTAGCAGACTCGATCAGTCGCATGGCTACTTCCATTCCAAACATTCATGATGTTGCTACTCTTGTCACAGATGATGAAGTGCTCATTGCCTACAAGACGGACAATCCGAACCGAAATGAGGCAGCAGATCAAGTGAAACGTACCGCAATGTCTGTGGTTCCTCGCTACTATCACGTCTATGTATCCGATAATCCGGAGCATATTAAAGACGTAGAAAGATTTAGTACGCTTGATACAAAAGATGAAAACACACAAACCTCTCTTCAGCAAACCATTCGATCTATGTTGAAGTCTCCACAAGGTAACCGAATGAGCACGGGCGAGGATGCGAATGGTCATACAAAAGGAGCACCGAATGGTGACATGGAATAACCATACTTCACAACCTAAGTAATCAGCTTGTGCTATACGAAAAGACCCTAACCGTCTATGTTAGGGTCTTTTCTGTGAAGAAATTGAATTTATTCGCCGCGCTTTGCTTTCGTTGCGCTGTTTACTTGCTCATCGGCATGGTAAGAAGAGCGTACTAAAGGACCTGCTTCAACGTGGCTGAAGCCTTTTGATAACGCGATCTCTTTCAGTTCTTCAAACTCATTTGGATGGTAATATTTTTGTACTTTTAAATGCTTTCTTGTCGGCTGTAGATATTGACCAATTGCCATAATGTCTACATTATTTGCACGTAGATCATCCATTACGTCGATGATCTCTTCTTTTGTTTCCCCAAGCCCAATCATAATACTAGACTTTGTTGGGATATCTGGCTGCATTTCTTTTGCACGACGTAAAAACTCTAATGTACGGTCATATGTAGCACGAGCACGAACTCTTGGAGTAAGACGACGTACTGTTTCGATGTTATGGTTTAGGATGTCTGGACGAGCATCCATAAGTGTTTTAAGGTTTTCTTCTACTCCACCCATGTCAGAAGGGAGTACTTCGATTGATGTTAATGGGTTTGCACGACGAATAGCACGTACTGTTTCAGCAAATACGCCAGCGCCTCCATCTTTTAAGTCATCACGCGCAACGGCTGTAATAACCGCATGCTTTAAGTTCATGATACGAACAGATTCTGCTACGCGCTCTGGCTCTTGCAAGTCTAGCTCTGTAGGTAATCCTGTTTTTACCGCACAAAAACGGCACGCACGAGTACATACGTCTCCTAGAATCATAAAGGTTGCTGTGCGACGAACAGCCCAACATTCATGAATATTAGGACATTTTGCTTCTTCACATACTGTATGAAGATTTTTCTCACGCATCATTTTTTTAAGATCCGTGTAGTTTTCGTTTGTGTTTAACTTAATTTTCAGCCATTCGGGCTTGCGAACATGTTCCTCTTTTGTTGCCATTTATACCAACTCCATCGTTTTACAGAATATTACGCAAATCTATAGTTATATACACCCTGTATTGAAAAAGTAGTTCTATGTCACTTTATCATATAAAAGTTGGGTTCGACAACCCTTGCGCTTCCAATAATTATTATTCAGGGATATATTTACTTGACAAAACAAGACCTCCTTCCTTTTTCCATTAATTAAGTATTATGAAAAGTTTTCATCCTCCACAAACTATGAATACGATTTTTTGAAATAGAAGGGAGGAAAATTTCTTGAAAAAAGCCCTTATTTGCTTCCTATTGCTTTTCATTACTCTTTCTCAAGCACCTGAAAGCTATGCTACTAAAACAACTTCAAATCAAGAAACGTACCAAAAGCGAATGGAATTATATACCCATATGGAAAGTATTACACATATTCCTTGGTACTACTTCGCGGGAATTGATCAATATGAACGAAGCGTACGCAGAGCACGACGTGATATTCCGAAAGAGTCAGGGGTATTAGGTATTTACATCGAACCCCAGCGCTGGATTGGCAGCTTAAACAAAAACACATCGGACACCAATCCGTTAACGATTGAGCTCCTAGGCGGTATCGGAAGAGATGGAAATGGTGACGGAAAAGCACTGTTAACGGATGATGAGGATGTCATTTATACAGTTGCAGAATATCTTCAAACCTATGGCATTACAAAAGAACATATTGAAATTGGCTTATGGAATTATTATCAGCGAAGCAAAGCTGTTGATGTCGTGGTGGAAAATGCAAGAATGTATCAGCATTTCGGTCGCCTAGATCTTGAAGGTAGCTCCTTCCCTGTTCCGTTACGTTCAAACTACAGCTATCGCAGTACGTGGGGCGATGCGAGAGGTTGGGGTGGACGAAGAATCCATGAAGGAACAGACATTTTTGCAGACTATGGTGTTCCTGTTCGTTCTACCTGTTATGGCGTATTAGAAATCATGGGATGGAACAAATATGGGGGATGGCGAATTGGCATTCGTGATATTAATAACACCTATCACTACCTGGCCCATTTAAGCGGATTTGCGAAAGGATTAAAAGTAGGACAAATCGTCGAGCCAGGGATGCTCATCGGTGGAGTAGGCAGCTCTGGATACGGACCCCCAGGAACAGCGGGAAAATTCCCTCCTCACCTTCATTACGGTATGTACAAAGATAATGGTTTAAACGAGTGGTCGTTTGATCCTTATCCACGTCTCCGTTCATGGGAGCGTCAGGACCGAGTAAAGCTTCGAACAAAGAAATAATGATCTAAACAAACGTTTGTTTAAAAGTAAAAAAAGCCGCTAATAGAGCGGCTTTTCATGTTATTTCAGTGAAGAACGTTTGGCTTCCTTCGCTTTTCTAATTGCGTGAATAATGCTTAAAGCAAGTCCGCCCCAAATAATACCCATTCCAATAATCATCATGATAATTGAGCTTGTATCCATTAGCTTGAAACCTCCTTGCTATCAGTCGGAAGGGATAATGCATTCTTTTTCCACTTAGAAATTGAAAAGACAATTCCAAGTAAAATGGCTAGCAACGCAGCCATCCATCCGTATGTGACAATAAAGGATGTTTCATAGCCTTCATAGTTGGTTTTAATGTTTGTACGAATATTATCAAACATCATATACCCAAGCACGAGTGGTGTAACAACACCTAAACAAATCTTCCACCAGCTACCAATAATAATATCTGACACTGAGTTGGCATGCTTTTGTAGGCTATTTAATTCTCTTAGTACCCAAGCAACCACGATCACTTCCACGAGACCAGCAAGCGCCACACCAAAATTGTTAATAAAATAATCGACAACATCTAAGAAGAACAGTCCGCTTTGTGTCGCAAATAACAGTGATAAAACGGCTGCTAGCCCTCCACCAATCATAATCGACTTTGTGCGAGACACATTAAACTTATCTTGTACACCTGCTACGAATGTTTCCACAATCGAAATAAGCGACGTTAACCCTGCTAAAATGAGCGAGAGGAAAAAGAGGACACCAAACAACTCGTTAAAGGCTGGGAACTGATTAATAATTTGTGGAAAGACAACAAACGCTAGTCCTACTCCGCCCTTTACGACCTCATCTACCCCTACTCCCTGCTGTTGAGCCATAAACCCTAGCACGCTAAACACACCAATGCCCGCTAGTAATTCAAATGCAGAGTTTCCAAAACCGGTGATAAACGCATTGTTGGTAATATCCGATTTTTTTGGAAGATAGCTTGAATAAGTGACCATAATTGCAAATGCAATCGACAAACTAAAGAAGATTTGTCCATAAGCTGCGACCCATACTTTCCCTTCAGTTAGCATGTCCCAGTTCGGTTTGAAGAAGGCATTCAGCCCTTCTACCGCTCCGTCTAACGTCAACGCTCTGATTACAATGACCATAAAGATAACAATCAACGTTGGTAAGAAGATTTTATTCGCTACTTCAATTCCTTTTTTTACACCTTTAAATAAAACACCTAGTGTAATGACCCAGACGATAATTAATGGGATTAATACTCCAGGTACTAAGCTCCCAATCTCTCCAGGAGTTTTCGCAATATGTAGATAGTCGTTATATAAAAAGCTTTCTGTATTCTTCCCCCAGCCCAACTTAAAGGAGAAAACGGTATAAGACATCGCCCATGCGACAATTGCCGCGTAATAAATTGAGATGATAAACGAGATGGCTACCTGCCACCATCCAAGCCATTCTAACTTTCGATTCAACCTTGCGTAGCTCAAAGGTGCTGAACCTCTAAACTTATGACCAATCGTAAATTCCATGATCAATAGTGGAATCCCTGCGGTTAATAACGCAAATAGATAAGGTAAAAAGAAAGCTCCTCCACCATTTTGAAACGCCGTTGACGGAAACCTCCATATGTTTCCTAACCCTATTGCTGATCCGGCAGCCGCTAAAATAAATCCTGCTCTTGATCCCCACTGAGGACGATTCTCCATTTCTATTCCCCCTTTTAATTTGTTTTAATTTTCATTATTTTCTGTCTTATTGACACACATCAGTATAAGGATATTTTTGTAAAATGTCAAAAAATGTTGTCAGATTTTCTGACTAAAAGCTTGATTCCATATAAATAAGGAAGCACATAGCGTGCTTCCTTATTTATCGGACTTACTAGATGATGGGACCTGAATAGATGTCCCTTCTCCTCGACCGTTATTATAATAATCAGGTACATCACCCTTAAGAAGAGCTGTAGCTAACGGAATGTCCGTCGTAATCGTTGTTTCTTTTGTTGCAAAAGGAATAATAACTTGAACGTTTACTTTTACATGAATATATACTTCAAATAATGCATTGTTGATCCCAAATTCCTTAATGCGACGCTGAATGTCTGTTCGGGCATCACCAATAACGTGAAATTTCACCGGAATCATCGGACCTAAGTTTCCTAGCAGAGCGTTATCAGTTGCTCGACCAAGCGGAACACGATAAATAATTCCCTGACTCTTCATTTTTTTATCCTGTTCAAGCTCTACGTCCGCCGGAAGCTCAATGGAATCTAAATGTCCCTTTTCTGCTGCTTTTAAATTCTCTTCTAGTAGTCTTGTCACTTCTGCCCATACACGATTTGATACGGATTCGTTGATACTGTAAATACCTGTTTCGCCTTTTGAATCACGATCTATTTCGATAAGACCCTTTGTATCTAAATCGTCTGCTAGCTTCTTATTAATCGCTTTATTAATCACAAGCGTGGCAATTCGATTTGTCTGGGATTCTGCGTAGTTCATTAGCGTCGGTTCAATTCCTCTGTTAATGACCCAGATGCTTAGCATCGTAGAAAAAATAAAAAACACAACCGTTAACAGCAAGACATAACGAAAAGGTAATGGTCCTCTGCGCTGTCTTCTTCGAATTTTAGGCAACCATCATCCCCTCCTCACTTGATATGTATGCGAAAAGAGGACGGCCTAGACTATAAAAAAGGTGACCATCCGCTCTCTGGCGGGTGATCACCTTTTTTTATATCATCTTTAATAGCGCGTCTGTGCCAGACATTCCGACATGAATTCCGAGCTTTTCTGCCTCTACTGTAACAGATTCTAACGGCGCATATAGAAGTTGTTCAATTGTACGTACCCCAACAGCTCTCCCGGCGATAATGCCACGATCCTTCAGCTTTTCGTTCAATAATCCGACATCCAACGCGCCACACATAATATATCCCTTATCTGACGCAACAGCTAACAGCGTCGTTTTTGGAAGCAAGACCGTGATCGCCTTAAATGTATATCCATCAATCGTAATTGGTTCTAATGACATCATTGAAATCAGCTCCTTTCCATACACACATTACAGTATGAAAAGAGAGGATAGAAAGTGTATGTTTTATCCGACAATACTTTCGTATACCATCCGAATTCCGACGACTAATAAAATAATTCGTAGTAAAGAAACGACCGTTTTGCTTTTCACTTTGGAATTAATGAATGAACCAAGCTTTGCTCCGATCCAAGCGCCTGGAACAAGAAATAAAGCGAGCAGCCAATCAACGTTTCCGAGGCTAATATGTGTAATCGAGCTAATAATCGAGGACAAAAAGACCATTAGCATAGACGTCGCCACAGCTACATGTGGTGGAAAGGCAAAAAGCATAATCATAGCAGGAACCATTAGCGATCCGCCCCCTACTCCAAATAGGCCGGAAAACAGGCCCACTACAAAAGCAAGAATAATAGCAGTGGCCGGATGATAACCGTACACCCACTTCGTTTTATCCTTTCCTTCAAACGTTCTCGTAATAGGATACGTCTCTTTTTTGATTGGTTTGATTCGACTTTGGAACATTAAAATAATGGACGTTAAAATAACAAAAAGACCGAAATAAAGCGAAAAACCATCCACATTCAAATTACGGTTCAAAAACGCACCAACAAGTCCACCAGGGCCACTACCAGCAAAAAATAAGAATCCACTTTTATAATCAACTGTTTTATGCTTCATATACGAAAGCGTTGAGGATAGCCCGATAAAAATTAATACTAACAGCGATGTTCCGACAGCCGTTTGCGGGGTGATGTCATTCAAAATAGCAAAATAGCCACTAAAAAATAGAAGGGCTGGCACGATAATAATACCGCCTCCTAAGCCCACCAAGCTACCGATTAGCCCACCACCAAGACCAATCAGCAATAACAACACATACGTCATAATTGTTAAACTCCTAACATGGCATTTGGTGTATACGTGCTAAAAGCAATGTATGTAAACGCAAAGCCTGCTAAAAAGCAGACGAGAGAACCTCCGAGCATAATTTTGCTTTGCCTCTTCAGTCCTAGTAACAGAAAAATAAACCCCATTAAAAATAACAATAAGATAAAAATATATGATTCCATTTCTCCACCCCTTTATCCCTTAAAACAATTCATCAAATAAGCCAAGCTGCTTTGGTGCAAGCCCCTCATATTCTAGGCCAAGCATTGCGATGAGCTGTTTCGCGTTGTCAACGGCATCTCCACCTGAGTTATTGTTAAACAGCAGATAAATATCCTTCGTCTGTTTTTGAAGCTGTTCAAGCTTCTCTTTCCATTCTAGTAGCTCTTTTTCATTGTAGCGATACAAAAATCGAACCTTCCGCCAATTCCCCTCTGGCGGCTTGTTCCATCCATGAACGTTACGCCCGTGAAAACGAATGAGCGTTTTATCCTTGTTCGTTGCGTGTAGAACCGTTGGGATCGATCCTTCCCCTGCCTGAGGCTCATCACAAATACCGTGAATCCAATTTTCTTGCTTCATAAAAGACAGCGTCTTTTCGTAAAATGAAGGCTCAAACCACGTACGGTTGCGAAACTCTAGAGCAACAGGAAAATCTCTCAGCTTCTCTCTGCTGTAGCGTAAGTAATCAACGTTCTCCTTGCGGCAATCAAACCAAGGTGGCGTTTGAAACAAAACCATTCCTAGCTTATTTGCCTCAACGTAAGGAGCTAGCGAATCAATAAAAGCATCAAACATCTCTTCCTTTGATTCATAATACTCTTCTCCTCGCTGATGCCCGGTCATTCCCTGATAGGCTTTCACTACAAATCGAAAATCATCAGGCGTCTCTGACACCCATTTTTCAGCGTTTGATTTTGGCTGCACGGCATAAAACGATGCATCGACTTCAACGATTGGAAAATGTCCTGCATAAATGCCCAGCTTGTCACGAGAAGGAACCCCAGCTTCATATAAAGCATCGTGATCTCCCCATCCTGTTACGCCAATATAAATCATGTCATCCCTCCTCTTTGTTACTTTTATTTTAATACAAATGGGAATAGGAAGGAAATGTAGGAAGCTCATGGGCTGTTTAAAAAGGTTGATACTAAAAAAGCTCGCCTGCATAGATAGCAAGCGAGCTCGTAAATGGAATTAACCGATTGAACCTTCCATCTCGAATTTGATTAGACGGTTCATTTCAACTGCGTATTCCATTGGAAGTTCTTTTGTGAATGGCTCAATGAAGCCCATTACGATCATTTCAGTTGCTTCTTGCTCTGAAATACCGCGGCTCATTAAGTAGAATAATTGTTCTTCAGATACTTTTGATACTTTTGCTTCGTGCTCAAGTGAGATGTTATCGTTTAAGATCTCATTGTACGGAATTGTATCAGAAGTAGACTGATTATCCATGATTAACGTATCACATTCAATGTTTGCACGAGCACCTTCCGCTTTACGTCCGAAGTGAACGATACCGCGGTACGTTACTTTACCACCGTGCTTAGAAATTGATTTTGATACGATTGTTGAAGATGTGTTTGGTGCTAAGTGAATCATTTTAGCTCCAGCATCTTGGTGCTGCCCTTTACCAGCAAGAGCAATGGATAATGTCATACCACGTGCGCCTTCACCTTTTAGGATAACCGCTGGGTATTTCATTGTTAATTTAGAACCGATGTTACCATCAATCCATTCCATTGTTGCATTTTCTTCTGCTACAGCACGTTTTGTTACAAGGTTAAACACGTTGTTTGCCCAGTTTTGGATCGTTGTATAGCGGCAATACGCATCTTTTTTGATCATGATTTCTACAACTGCACTGTGAAGAGAGTTAGTTGTATAAACAGGTGCCGTACAACCTTCTACGTAGTGTACGTGTGCGCCTTCGTCTACAACGATTAGCGTACGTTCGAATTGACCCATGTTTTCAGAGTTAATACGGAAGTATGCTTGTAAAGGCGTATCTACTTTGATGCCTTTTGGCACGTAGATGAATGATCCACCAGACCAAACAGCTGAGTTAAGCGCAGCAAATTTGTTGTCTGTTGGAGGAATCACTTTACCAAAATGCTCACGGAAAATGTCTTCGTTTTCTTTAAGAGCAGTGTCCGTATCTTTGAAGACGATCCCTTGTGCTTCAAGGTCTTCTTTCATGTTGTGGTATACAACCTCAGACTCATACTGAGCAGATACACCTGCAAGGTATTTTTGCTCCGCTTCAGGAATACCTAGTTTGTCAAACGTTTGTTTGATTTCTTCAGGTACTTCATCCCAAGAACGCTCTGATTTCTCAGATGGTTTTACGTAGTACGTAATTTCATCAAAGTTCAGGCTTCCTAAGTCGCCGCCCCATTGTGGCATCGGCATTTTATAGAAATGCTCTAGAGATTTCAAACGGAAATCGAGCATCCATTGAGGCTCAGACTTCATGCGAGAGATTTCCTCAACGATTTCTTTTGTTAATCCGCGCTTTGAGCGGAAAATAGATACATCTTTATCGGCAAAACCGTACTTGTAATCACCGATTTCTGGCATTTTCTTTGCCATGATTAAATTACCCCCTCGAAATGGATTTGGGATTTATTATTTAGTTCGAATCTGACTGATCTTTATCACGCAATCCTTTTTCCATTGCTTTCCAAGCTAATGTGGCACATTTAATACGTGCTGGGAACTTTGATACACCTTGCAGTGCTTCAATGTCCTCTAACTCTATACTATCATCATATTCTTTCCCTTGCATCATGTCCGAGAAAATCTGAGACATGTGAAGAGCTTCTTCAATCGGCTTGCCTTTCACTGCTTGTGTCATCATAGATGCAGATGCCATTGAAATCGAGCATCCTTCACCTTCAAATTTCACATCAGATACTTTGCCTTCCTCGACTTTAAATGAAAGTTGAATACGATCGCCACACGTTGGATTGTTCATGTTGATCGTCACCGTATCTTCTTCTAATACGCCGCGATTACGTGGATTTTTATAATGATCCATAATCACCTGACGATACAACACATCAAGGTTGTTATTAAAAGACATTAGTGAAATACTCCTTTGTTTTGACAAGCGCTGATACGAACTTATCCACATCTTCTTCTGTGTTATACAGGTAGAAGCTTGCGCGAGCCGTTGCTGAAACATTTAGGTAACGCATTAATGGTTGTGCACAGTGATGACCGGCACGAACCGCAATCCCTTCAGCGTCTAATACCGTTGCCACATCATGAGGATGGACTTCGTCAAGATTAAACGTTACAAGGCCTGCACGCTCTGTTGGACCATAAATGGTAACACCGTCAACTTCAGACATGCGACCAAGCGCGTATTGTGCAAGCTTATGCTCATGCGCCTCAATATTTTCTAAACCAACCTCTTCTAGAAAATCAATGGCTGCACCTAGACCAATTGCTCCTGCAATGATCGGCGTGCCTCCTTCAAATTTCCACGGAAGCTCTTTCCACGTTGAATCGTATAGGTTAACAAAGTCAATCATTTCCCCACCAAACTCAACTGGCTCCATGTTTTCTAGAAGTTCCTTTTTACCGTACAGTACCCCGATACCTGTCGGACCACACATTTTGTGACCTGAGAAGGCAAAGAAGTCGCAGTCTAGATCCTGCACGTCTACCTTCATATGAGGCGTACTTTGTGCACCATCTACGACCATAATTGCACCATTGTCATGGGCAATTTTTGTGATTTCTTTAATCGGGTTGATCGTTCCTAGCACGTTTGATACTTGCATAATCGAAACGATCTTTGTATTTGATGTAATGGTCTTTTTCACTTCTTCAAGATCTAAACGACCATCCTCTGTTAAATCAATATATTTTAGCGTCGCGCCTGTTTGCTTCGCTACTTGTTGCCATGGAATGATATTACTATGGTGTTCCATATGCGTAATAACAATTTCATCGCCTTCTGAAAGATTCGCTCGCCCGTAGCTTGCTGCGACCGTGTTAAGAGAAGTGGTTGTTCCACGAGTGAAAATAACTTCTTCCGTCGACTTTGCATTAATGAACTTACGAACCTTTTCACGAGCGCCTTCATAGCCATCTGTTGCTCTTGTTCCTAGCGTATGAACACCGCGGTGAACGTTTGAGTTGTACCCACGGTAATACTGTTCAATCGCCTCAATAACAGCCGTTGGCTTTTGAGAAGTTGCAGCACTGTCTAGATAAACAAGTGGATTCCCATTAACTTGCTGATCTAGGATAGGGAAGTGCTGACGGATATTTTTCATATCCATCAACGAACTTTCCTTTCAATAACTTCTACTAGCTGCTTCTTAACTGTTTCAATTGGAAGAGCATTAACAACTGGTGCTAGGAATCCATGAATTACTAGACGTTCAGCTTCAACACGCGGAATACCACGGCTCATTAGATAGTATAATTGAACAGGATCTACGCGACCTACAGAAGCAGCATGACCTGCTGTTACATCATCTTCATCAATTAATAAAATTGGGTTCGCATCTCCACGCGCTTTTTCGCTAAGCATTAATACGCGAGATTCTTGTTCAGCGTTTGCTTTAGAAGCACCGTGCTCAATTTTACCGATCCCGTTAAAGATTGAAGAAGCACTGTCTTTCATTACGCCATGCTTTAAAATATAACCTTCTGAATGTTTACCAAAATGAACAACTTGAGTAGTGAAGTTTTGTTTTTGCTCTCCACGCCCCACTGTTACTGTTTTAGTATCTCCATAAGAGCCGTCACCCATTAGGTACGTTGTATTTTCAGACACTGTGTTTCCTTCGTTCATTAAACCTAGTGCCCATTCAATACGACCGTCACGTCCTGCAACACCGCGACGATTTACATAAACAGTTGATCCTTCTGAAAGGTAATCTACTGCACCAAACGTTACTTTTGCATTTGTGTTTGCAAATACTTCAGCAACGATGTTTACAACCGCTTCGTTTGCACCACTTGTAGAAATATAGTTTTCTACATATGTTACAGAGCTGTTGTCATCTGCTACGACAATAACGTGGTTGAATAATGCTGCGTTTGCATCTTCATGTACGAATACAGATTGAAGTGGTTCTGCTACTTCAACATTTTTCGGTACATAGATGAATACCCCACCGTTTACTAGTGCAGCATGTAGAGCTGTTAGACGATTTTCATCTACTTTTACTCCATCTTTCATGAAGTATTTTTGTAGAAGGTCGCCGTGTTCTCTTGCAGCTGTTTGGATATCAGTGAAGATCACACCTTGCTCTTTTAACGTATCAGAAACCGCTGCATATGCAGGTGATTCGTTGCGCTGTACGTAAAGGTTTTTTGCATTTTCTGTATCAATAAGTGCCTTTACTTCCTCAGAAAGCCCATCAATAGAGCTAACAGCCGCTGCTTTTGTCGCATGGTTTGAGAAAGAAGTAAAATTCCACTTTGTAATGTTTGTTTTATCTGCTCTTGGTAGTGAAAGATCTTCTGCCTTCGCAAGAGCCTGTAAGCGAAGGTCTAGAAGCCAGCTTGGTTCGTTTGCTTCTTTAGAGAAGCTGCTGACATACTCCTGATCTACCGGTAGTTTAGTGTCAATAGTCATTTGAATCCTCCTATCGCTTACGCTTCTTCGCCTACTGTTTCGTCTTCAATACCTAGTTCTTGTTTGATCCAGTCGTATCCTTCTGCCTCTAGACGTTGTGCTAATTCAGCACCACCAGATTTTACGACACGACCTTGCATCATTACGTGTACATGGTCAGGTGTGATGTAGTTAAGTAGACGTTGGTAGTGAGTGATGATTAAGCAACCAAAGTCTTCTCCGCGCATTTCGTTGATCCCTTTTGAAACAACTTTTAACGCATCGATATCTAAACCAGAATCGATTTCGTCAAGAATCGCAATTTTCGGTTGGATCATCATTAATTGAAGAATTTCGTTACGTTTTTTCTCCCCACCAGAGAAGCCTTCGTTTAGGTAACGTTGAGCCATATCTGGATCCATTTCTAGGAACTCCATGTTTTTGTCAAGCTGACGGATAAATTTCATAAGAGAAATTTCATCGCCTTCTTCACGACGTGCGTTAATAGAAGAACGTAAGAAGTCTGCGTTTGTTACACCGCTGATTTCACTTGGGTATTGCATAGCAAGGAATAGACCTACGCGTGCACGCTCGTCTACTTCCATTTCTAATACGTCTTCACCGTCAAATAAGATGCTACCTTGTGTAACTTCATATTTTGGGTGTCCCATAATTGCAGAAGATAAAGTAGATTTACCTGTTCCGTTAGGGCCCATGATTGCGTGGATTTCTCCACCTTTGATTTCTAAATTTACACCTTTTAAGATCTCTTTGCCATCGATTGCTACATGAAGATCTTTGATCGTTAATGTTGATGCTGCCATGATAAAACCTCCATCCAATTCTATACGTATATTCAAATTATATACCTATATAATTTTTATTAATTCTCAATTTATTCTCATTACAATCTTATAACAAATGAAATGTTATAGCAACCTTTTGGACCAGATCTTCCCTAGTTAATTCATGACTCTTTTCTATGTAAAAATGAATGAGTTTCTACTTATTAAAATAGACCTTCCTCCTGAAAGGGAAGAAGGTCTATTTTACTCATGTAAAAATTAATGCGTGCGATGGTCTAACTCATGGATGCATTCGTGAACGAGCGTAACGGCTTGACTCATAGCCGCTCCCCCACCAAATGCTGCCGCTACACCACAGGCTTCTAGAATTTCTTTTTCAGTTGCCCCTTGATCTAGGCACCCTTTTGTATGATAAATCATGCAGTACTCGTCCTGAGCTACTAAGCTAATGCCAAGCGCAATCAGCTGTTTTTCCTTTTTGGAAAGCTCTCCTTCTTTAAAGCACGCTTCTGTAAACGCATTAAACGTCTTCGTTACGTCAGGCATTTTTTCGGCAAAATGACCAACCCCAATTTTATATGCGTGTAATGCTTGTTCAGTTGAGCTCGTTGGCTGTTGATTTTCCATATGTAACATTCATCTCCCATCATGATCGTTGTTCTTGCTTTAGTATGTCCTGGACACAAATATGATTATTCGCTCCTTGTGGGAAAATTGATGTTGAATAAACTAAAAAAAGAGCGTTGCTTATGCAACACTCTTTTAATGACTAACCTATTATTTTGATACTGGAAGTACAGCACCTTTGTATTCTTTTTTAATGAAGTCTTTAATTTCTTTTGATTGTAAAACAGCTACTAATTCTTTAATCTTTTTCTTATTTTCGTCGCCTTTACGAACGGTGATGATATTCGCATACGGGTTATCTTTCGTCGATTCAACGGCAATTGGATCTTTTACTGGATCTAATCCTGCATCAAGCGCGTAGTTCGCATTGATTACAACCGCATCAGCTTGATCTCGTTTGTATACTTGTGGCAGAATACCTGCTTCAACATTTGCTTCAAATTTCAGGTGTTTTGGGTTTTCCACAATATCCTTAATTTGTGCATCTACTTTGCTTACACCTTTTTTCAGTTTAATTACGCCTGCTTGTTCGAAGATCGATAAAATACGTCCTTCTTCAGAAACTGCATTACGCATTTTCACTTTTCCACCTTCAGGTAAATCTTTTAGGCTTTTGTATTTTTTTGAATAAATACCGATTGGCTCCACGTGAATAGCGCCTGCATTTACAAAGTTATAGCCTGGCTTTCCTTTATTATCTTTTAACACAGATTCCATGTACGGAACGTGTTGGAAGTAGTTTGCGTCTACCTCTTTGTTGGCTAACGCCTTATTCGGAATAATGTAGTCTTGTGCTACTTTGATTTCTAAATCAATGCCTTTTTTCTTTAAAATTGGCTTGGCTTCTTCTAGAATTTCTGCATGTGGAACGTTTGATGCACTAACTACTAATTTGTCTTTATCAGAAGATGCGCTATCGTTGCTCGTTCCGCAACCTGCTAATCCTAGCACTAATAATGAAGATGCTGCTAAACCTGTAATCCACTTTTTCATGTCTTTTATTCTCCCTTGTCTGTTATCGTTTATCGATTTTCGATGTGATAATGTCTCCAATAAATTGAATGATGAACACAATGATTAGAATAAGGACGGTCGCTAACACCGTCACGTCATTGTTGCTTCGTTGGAACCCTTGTAAATAAGCAAGGTCTCCGAGTCCTCCTGCTCCAACTACCCCAGCCATCGCTGTATAGCCTACAAGCGCAATTCCCGTTACCGTAATACCAGAAATTAACGCTGGTAGTGATTCAGGTAGTAACACCTTCCAAATAATCGTCCATGTTGTTGCACCCATTGATTTCGCTGCTTCAATCACACCTTTGTCAATCTCACGCAATCCAATCTCAACGAGACGAGCATAAAACGGTGCCGCCCCGATAATCAATGCTGGTAACGCTGCTTTTGGCCCAAGCATGTCATTTACGAGGAAAATCGTAAATGGAATTAACAAGATAATTAAAACCAAGAACGGAATCGAGCGGAAAATATTGACGACTGCTGCAATGACCACATTGACTATCTTGTTCTGCCACACCTGTCCCTTAGACGTAAGGAACAGAAGCATACCTAGGATAGTTCCTAAAATAAACGTTGCAACAACGGAAACAGCCGTCATGAATAATGTTTGTTGCGTAGCGGTCATTAATTCGGTTATATCAACATTCGGAAAATATTTCTCAAACATTTGTGATCACCTCTACTTCTACCTGCTGCTGTTTCACAAACTCAATGGCCTTCTCTACTTCACTCTCGCATCCACCAAGGTGAATAACGAGTGTTCCGTAAGAGCCGCCCTGCGTGTAAGAGACTTTACCCTGCAGAATGTTGACGGTAATATCAAACTCTTTGATAACACTCGTAATGAGCGGTTGCTCAGCGCCTTGGCCGATAAAGGTCAGCTGAATAATATGTCCATCTGGATATTGTTCTCGTACATTCTCAATTGCTTCAAAGCTCTCATCTGCCTCCGTTACTTGTTTCACGAATGTTTTGGTAATTTGAGCTTGAGGTCTTTTGAAAACGTCTAATACGTTTCCTTCTTCTGCTACTTTTCCATCCTCCATTACCGCAACGCGATGACAAATCTTACGAATAACGTGCATCTCATGCGTAATCAGTACAATAGTAAGTCCTAAGTTTTTATTGATGTCAACGAGCAGTTCTAAAATTGAGTCTGTCGTTTGAGGATCTAGTGCAGACGTCGCTTCATCACACAGCAACACTTTAGGATTATTCGCTAGTGCTCTTGCGATTCCAACGCGCTGCTTTTGACCACCGCTGAGCTGTGAAGGATATGCATTTTCTCTACCTTCTAGTCCTACTAGCTTGATGAGCTCATCAACTCGCTTCAAACGCTCCTGCTTTGGTACTTTTGCAATTTCTAGTGGAAATGAGATATTCTCTCTTACCGTACGGGACCAAAGAAGGTTGAAATGTTGGAAAATCATACTGATTTCTTGGCGCGCTTTTCTTAATTTTCCGCCTCTTATTTGTCCAATATTGTTTCCTGCAACTTCTACCGTTCCTTCAGTGGGCTTCTCTAAACCATTTAGCAAACGAATTAACGTACTCTTTCCGGCACCACTGTAACCAATGATACCGAAGATTTCTCCTGGCTGTACGCGTAGATCCACGCCATCAACAGCTCGAACGGTTCCTTGACTACTTTGATATATTTTTTTCACACCTTGAAGTGTAATCATGTTGATTATTCACCTTCCTCTTAAAAACCTATCGAAATGAGGACTCTTATCTAAAACAAAAAAGCCTTTCTGCATAAATGAGCAGAAAGGCTTTTAACCTTCTTCTCATCTCTCAAAGCATCATACTTGCATGCTTTGTAGGAATTGGCACCATTTCAGCTTTCACTGACGGTTGCCGGGTTTCACAGGGCCCAGTCCCTCCACCTCTCACGATAAGAGTTATCTTCTATTTAAATTTTCGACAAATTTCGTTTTTTGGATACGATTGTGATTTTAGCACGTACTGAAAAAGGTGTCAACATTATTTACACATCATCTTTTTACAAAATTAAAAGGTTAGTGAAGCAGACTTTTGACCAGTTGCCACTTCGATTGCTTGTTCTAAATCATTTAGAATATCATCAATATGCTCAATGCCAACAGATAGACGAATAAGGTCCTCGCTTACTCCTGCTTCTTTTAATTGATCAGGCGTAAGCTGCTGATGAGTCGTGCTAGCAGGATGAATAATCAAACTTTTTGAGTCTCCTACATTTGCTACATGAGACCATAATTTAACAGAATTAATGAGTTTTTTTCCAGCCTCTCGTCCGCCTGATATACCAAAAACAACTACAGCACCTGCACCTTTCGGTAAATATTTCGATGCTTCTTTTACTTGAGGATGTGACGGAGCTTCCGGATAAAGTACCCAGTCAACGGCAGGATGATTTTCCAGATATTGAACCACTTTTCTTGTATTAGCAATGTGCTCTTTCATTCTTACATGCAACGTTTCAAGACCTAGGCTAAATTGATACGCATTAAACGGACTAATGGATACACCTAAATCACGGAGCAATTGTACACGCGCTTTTACGATGTAAGCAGCTGCACCAATTGCTTCTGCATATACAAGATCATGGTAGCTAGCATCAGGCGTTGTGAACCCAGGAAACTTCGGTGAATTCCAGTCAAACCTTCCTCCGTCTACGATGATGCCACCTAGAGTTGTTCCATTTCCTAACAACCATTTCGTAGCAGAGTGAACAACAATATCCGCTCCGTGTTCAATTGGACGGCATAGATATGGAGTAGCAAAGGTATTGTCGATAATAAGTGGAATGCCTGCCTCATGAGCAATAGTTGCGACAGCCTCGATATCCAACACGCTTAAGCTTGGGTTGCCAATAGTTTCAGCATAAATAGCTTTTGTGTGAGGCGTAATTGCTTGTCTAAAATTCTCAGGATTGCTCTGATCGACAAACGTTGTCTTAATCCCATATCGAGGGAGTGTGGTATCAAATAAGTTATATGTACCTCCGTAAAGGGATGAAGACGAGACAATCTCATCGCCACTTCCTGCAATATTTAAAATAGCCGTCGTAATGGCCGCCATGCCGCTAGATACGGCTAGACTCCCTACTCCGCCTTCTAGCTGAGCAACTCGTTCTTCAAATACAGATACGGTAGGGTTATGAATTCGGGTGTAAATGTAGCCAGGCTCTTGTAGCGCAAATAAATTGGCTGCGTGATCCGTGTCTTTAAACTGATATGCATTGGACATATAAATTGGCAAAGCCCTTGCACCTGTTAGTGGATCTGGTTGTAATCCCCCGTGCACCCCTATTGTTTCTAAACGATACTTATTTGTTCCATCTCCCATCATCAACACTCCTTCAATCAGATTCATTGATAAAAAGCCTCTCTTCATAGAAAAGAGAGGCTTTTGCTACCTATTCTCATCTATCAGAATAAAATCTGTTGGAATTAGCACCGTGTGTATGCACCGGTTGCCGGGCTTCATAGGGCCAATCCCTCCACCACTCATGATAAGCATTCATGTTGATTATTTAATTCCTACTATTTTTATAGAATTATAGTATATTAAACCAAATAATTCCACTTATTTTATTCGACAAAAAAAGAGAGAATTTGACTTCTCTCCCTTCACGCTATCTCTCGCAGCTCGCCCAGCAAGTACTCAATTGAACGAAACGCATAAATCTTTTTGTAAATACGATCATTTTCCACCGCGATTAGACAAGGAACGCTCTCAATTTCAAACCGTTCTGCCATTTTTGGCATGTAATTTAAATTGCACATGCCAATTTCGAGCTGCGGCACTAGCTCTGCTGCTACTTCTAGCATTTTCTTTGAAACTTGGCATGTCCCACACATCGGGGTATAAAAGAAAATGACCTGCATTCCTTTTTTCGCTAGCTGTAGCTCAGCTTGCTGTTCTGTCCATTCTTGCATGAAAACTCATCCTTACTTATATGTTAAATATTCGGCACATACATCAATATTCGCACTAATTAACACAGAGGCAATATGATTTTTAGGGGCTGCCGCAACCTCACGATACATACGATCCACATACAAATGCTCTGCTTCAGGTAATTCTCGGCGAAATTGTTTTCGTAGCTTGTCACCTGCATCATCGGAGTCCACCAAAATAAACACTTCACGATCAAACGTCGCATCAATGATTTCATCAAGCTTTGCAATACTAATCGTGCCATTCGTACAAATAATTTCAATAGGCTCTTTAATGATGCTTTGGATTCGTTTTTTATCCGACTTTCCTTCTACAATTATGACTTTCCCATTGTCTTCTAATGCCATCGTCATCACCTGTACTTATTAAGTGTGTAATAGAGTATGCCTCTATACTATACAATATTCGTTAAAAGATCGCAGTTCCCCTGTTTTGTGTAAAATGTGTCTTTTTAAACTTTTTGTAAATGTACTCAACTCATTCAGAACTTTTTAAAAAGAGCAACTTACGAAGGCTTAAGCGCCCCATAAGTTGCTCTACCACTTTTTTGTGTTGCTTAAACACGCGAAAGAGTTAGCACCAGCCGCCTTCTCCATCACAATCTACGTATTGGTTCGTTTCGCCTTTTGCTACCTTCTCTGCATGACGACGAATAGCCGCATCGTTTTGTTGCTCAGCTGTTGAATCCTCATATACTGCTTTATTTGTTTCATTCGTTACCTGATCTTTTTGCTCTTCTTTCATACGAAAAAGACACTCCTTTACTAAGTTCATTAGTAATAGAGTGTCCTACTTGTTTCTCATCATTCAAGTCAAATTTTTGCTTAGCAAAAATCAGTCTTCGTTGATCATTTTTTTGTAGTCATCAGCATTCATAAGCTTGTCTACTTCGCTTGCATCAGATGGTTCAAGTACAATCATCCATGCTTGTTCATATGGAGATTCGTTTACAAACTCAGGATTGTCGTTAAGTTCTTCATTCACTTCTACTACCTTACCGCTAATTGGTGCGTAAAGCTCAGATACTGTTTTTACAGATTCAACGCTGCCAAATGGCTCGTTTACTTGAACAGTAGCACCTACTTCTGGAAGTTCAACAAATACGATGTCACCAAGTTCAGCCTGTGCGAAATGTGTAATTCCTACACGTACCAAATTATCCTCTGTTTTTACCCATTCGTGCTCTTCAGAATAGCGTAATTCTTTTGGCGTACTCATGATAAATCCCTCCATATTGTTATGTATCAATTTCATCTTCTGCCTATGTAAAGCCATCAACAGCTTTAGCATATGAACAAGAGAACATACCTCGTCTTTAGTGTACATGAAACGACTACTTTTTTCTATGTAAAGCTGACAGAACCGTTATTTTTTTACACTGGATTCTCTTTTCCCAAAGAAGCCGTTTTTTATGCCCAAACCTGTTCAAACTGCTCCTCTTTAAAGCCAACGGTTACGTTCTTTCCGTCTGTTAAAAGCGGACGCTTAATTAGCATTCCATCTGATGCCAATAGATCTAGAAGCTCGTCATCAGAAGCTGTGCTTACTTTATCTTTTAGTCCTAGTTCACGATATTTCATACCACTTGTATTAAACAACTTTTTGATTTCAAATCCACTTGTTTCATAAATAGCTTTCAATTCCTCTTTCGAAGGAGGATTTTCAATGATATGAATTTCTTCATACGCTACTTCATGATCATCAAGCCATTTTTTCGCTTTACGACATGTGCTACATTTTGGATAAGAATAAAATTTAACTGTCATTACCTGCACCCCATCTATTGTTCACTTTTTTCGTATTTTAACATACTCCAAATTCATTTCGCTAATTCTAACACATATTTTCACATAATTAATTTAGAAATGGGTGCAAATACACAGAAAGAAGTAAGAGGCCGAACGGTCTCTTACTCCCAAGCTTTCTTTACTTATAGGTTAATGATCAAACGAGATATTTTTCTGCTTCAAGAATTACACTTGCAATTTCACGTTTTTTCGCAATTACGTTCATTGGTGTATAACGTGTTAGCTTACGAAGAGCTGACATCATCATACGAAGCGTATCGCCTTTTTCTACCGCTACAAGCGTTTCTTTTGCATGAGCTTCAATCTCATTAAACGCTTCTTGACAGAATACGGCTGTGTAATTTACTTTTAATTGATTTTTCTCTAAACCTGTTCTTTCGATTGCTTTTTCTGTACGAAGGACAACAGATTCCATTGCGTACGCATTGCTGATCATGTCAGCAAGGTTCACAAGTACCTCTTGCTCTTTGTCTAGCTCTTTGCCGTATTTCTGTGCAGCTAATCCAGCCATCATAAGTGCGATTTTCTTCGCGTTGCGTACAAGATATTTCTCTTGAGCTAATACTTCATCGCCCACTTCTTCCGGCATAAGCATCATAAGTTCTTCTTGAAGAGCTTGCGCTTTTTGTAATAATGGAAGCTCACCTTTTAATGCTTTACGAAGGAATGTACCTGGCACTAATAAGCGGTTAATTTCATTCGTTCCTTCAAAAATACGGTTGATACGAGAATCACGGTACATACGCTCAATTTCATATTCACTCATGAAGCCATAACCACCGTGGATTTGAACGCCTTCATCAACGATATGATCGTGTGCTTCAGTCGCGAATACTTTGTTTAATGAGCACTCAATTGCATATTCAGCAATCGCAGCTGCAACAGAACGGCCATCTTTTGCTTCTTCTTCTGTGAACCCACCCATGCGAGATTCAAATAATCCCACTGTACGGTATACGGAGCTTTCAGATGCATACAATTTTGTTGCCATTGTTGCTAACTTCTCTTGAATTAATGAGAACTTCGCAATTGGTGTTTTAAACTGTTGACGCTGATTTGCATATTGAGCACTAAGCTCAAGTGCACGTTTACTTCCTCCAACTGCACCTACTCCTAATTTGTAACGACCGATGTTTAAGATGTTAAAGGCAATAACGTGACCTTTCCCAACTTCACCCAATAGGTTTTCTTTCGGCACAAGCGCATCTTCTAAAATTAATGTACGTGTAGAAGAACTCTTAATACCCATTTTCTTTTCTTCTGCGCCTGTTGAAACGCCACCATACTCACGCTCTACGATGAAAGCAGAGAATTTGTCTCCATCGATTTTTGCATACACAACGAATACGTCAGCGAATCCTGCATTTGTGATCCATTGCTTTTCACCGTTTAATACGTAGTGTGTGCCTTCAGCATTTAAGTGAGCAGTCGTACGAGCACCTAATGCATCAGAACCTGAACCTGGCTCTGTTAATGCGTAAGCAGCAATTTTCTCACCTGTTGCTAAAAGAGGAAGGTACTTTTGCTTTTGCTCTTCGTTTCCGAAAAGAACGATTGGTAATGAACCAATTCCTACGTGTGCTCCGTGTGTAATCGAGAATCCGCCAGCTCTAGACATTTTTTCAGCAATTAAAGCTGAGCTTACTTTATCTAAACCTAATCCCCCGTATTCTTCTGGTACGTCTACACCTAATAAACCTAGGTCCCCTGCTTTTTTCAGCAGTTTCACAGAACGATCAAATTCGTGTTTTTCCAAGTACTCTACGTTCGGTACTACTTCGTTTACAACGTAGTCTTCCGTTGTTTTCGCAATCATTTTGTGCTCTTCGCTGAAATCCTCTGGAGTATACACTTGATCAAATGTTACATCTTCAATTAAAAAGCTTCCACCTTTGATTTCTTTTTCCACTTTGTTTGCCATGGTTTCTCCCCCTGATCTCATTTTAAAATTCACTACCTATTTTTGAAGAAGGAGCTGCTCGCTCCCTCCTTCTTATAACAGTTCAAATACCCCAGCAGCGCCCATTCCGCCACCGATACACATTGTAACGACACCAAATTGAGCCTGACGACGCTTCATCTCATGAATTAAGCTCAGCGTCAATTTCGTACCGGTACATCCAAGTGGATGACCTAGAGCGATTGCGCCACCGTTCACGTTAATACGCTCTTCGTCTAACCCTAATTCACGAATAACTTGAATGGATTGAGAAGCAAATGCTTCGTTTAGTTCAAATAAGTCAATATCAGACACTTGTAGACCAGCTAATTGCAACGCTTTTGGAATTGCCACGACTGGGCCTACACCCATTACTTCAGGTGGTACGCCGCCTACTGCAAACGAACGGAATCTCGCAAGTGGCTTTAACCCCTCAGCCTCTGCCTGCTCGCGGTCCATTAATAAAACCGCTGCACCGCCATCACTTGTTTGTGAAGCATTCCCTGCCGTTACAGAACCTTTAATAGAAAAGGCTGGGCGTAGTCTTCCAAGCACATCAACTGTTGTTCCTTCACGTACTCCTTCATCTTCAGAGAACAGGAACGATTTTTCACGTAGCTTGTTATTTCCATCAACAAATCGTTGTGTAACCTCAACAGGTACGATCTCATCTCTGAACTTGCCTTCTCTAATTGCTCTTGCTGCTTTTTCATGGCTTCGAACAGCAAACGCATCTTGATCTTCACGAGAGATGCCATATTTTACAGCTACTTGCTCTGCTGTATGACCCATTCCCATGTAGTATTCTGGCGCTTCTTGTGCAAGCTTCAAGTTCGGACGAGTTGTGTGACCCATCATCGGAACTAGACTCATAGATTCTGCGCCACCTGCAATAACCGTTTTCGCATGACCGAGCATAATACGCTCTGCACCGTAAGCAATACTTTGTAAGCCTGATGAACAGTAGCGATTAACTGTAATCGCTGGAACTGTGTAAGGAAGACCAGCTAAAGCTCCAATGTTGCGCGCCATATTCAAGCCTTGCTCTGCTTCAGGCATTGCACATCCGATAATAAGATCATCAATTGGCCCATCATAGTTCCCTGCTCTTTTTAGTGTTTCTTTTACTGCGATAGCCCCTAGATCGTCAGGACGAACAGTTGCTAATGATCCTTTTTTTGATTTTCCGACTGGTGTTCTAGCACCAGCAACAATGACCGCTTCTCTCATGCTATCCTCCCCCTTAGTTACGTAATGGTTTGCCTTTTACTAACATGTGCTGCATGCGCTGTTGAGATTTCGCTTCCCCTACTAAACTTAGGAAGGCTTCTCGTTCAAGATCTAATAAATATTGCTCATCCACTTCTGTTCCATAAGGAACTGTTCCACCAGCTAAAACATATGCTAGCTTGTCAGCGATTTTATAGTCATGATCTGAAATATAACCGGAATACTTCATTGTTTGTGCACCAAGTAACAGCGTTGCGTAACCTGTTTCACCAACAACCGGAATCTTCTTACGAACCGGCGCTTGGTAGCCATTGTCATACAGCGAAATAGCGGACTGCTTCGCATCGTGTAACAAGTGATCGCCGTTAATGCTGATGCCGTCAAAGCGATTTAAGAAGTTTAAATCACGCGCTTCTGCTGCGGATGTAGATACTTTTGCTGTCGCAATCGTTTCAAAGACTTTATTTGCCACTTTCTGCAAGTCTACTTCCACACCGTTTGGAAGACCGCTTAACTGCTTAATGTATAGCTCTTTGTTACCGCCTCCGCCTGGGATCAGACCGACTCCTACCTCTACAAGCCCCATGTATGTTTCACTAGATGCTTGAATTTTCGAGGATGGTAAACAAATTTCCGTTCCGCCACCAAGCGTCATCCCGAATGGTGCCGCAACAACAGGACGATTTAAATATTTTAACTTCATCATCGCGTTTTGGAAGTTCTTTACGACCATTTCGATTTCAAAGAAGTTATCGTCTTGTGCTTCCATGAGAATAAGTGCAAGGTTTGCACCAACACAGAAGTTTTTCGCCTGATTTCCAATTACAAGTCCCTTATAGTTCTTTTCTACTTCATCCACCGCATAGTTAATCATTTGGATAATATCCATTCCGATTGCATTGTTCGGTGAGGTAAATTGAAGCCCCGCAATGCCATCTCCCAAATCAATTAAGCTTGCGCCGCTATTTTTCTTAATAACTTTGTTTTCATTTTTTAAGGTTTGTAGATGAATGACCTTTTTGTTTTCTTGAACCGGCTTGTATTCACCGTTGTCAAAGTAAACTGTTTTTCCATCTACTTTTTTATAAAACTCTGTAAAGCCAGCTTTTAACATGTCATGAATCCATGCTGGAACGTCATGGCCTTCTTCTTTCATTTTTTCAACTGAGCGCTGTAACCCAATTGCATCCCATGTTTCGAACGGGCCAAGTTCCCAACCGAATCCCCACTTCATCGCTTGGTCAATCGCCACGATGTCGTCAGCAATTTCCTTTGTAAGCTGTGCGGAGTATAGCAATACAGGGCTGATGATGTTCCAAAGCAATGTTCCGGCACGATCATCTGCATATATAAGCGCTTTCATTTTGTTTTGTAAGCCCTTGGCCTGCTTGCTCATTTCAGTTGATGCTGTTTTTAATTTTTTGCGCTCTTCGTATTCAAGCGTATGAGGATTTAACTCAACAATCTCTTTTCCTTGTTTTAAGAAGAATCCTTGACCAGACTTGCTTCCAAGCCAGCCTTTTTCCAGCATTTCTTTCATGAAAGCAGGAACGTCAAACGCTTCTTTTTCTTTTCCATCCACCTTGTCATACACGTTTTTTGCTACGTGAACGAAAGTGTCTAGTCCTACAACATCAAGCGTGCGGAATGTCGCACTCTTCGGGCGACCGATTAGTGGCCCTGTTACAGAATCTACTTCTCCAACGCTGTATCCTTTGTTTAACATTTCTTGCACGGTAATTAGTAAACCATATGTCCCAATTCGGTTGGCGATGAAATTTGGCGTATCTTTTGCTAATACAACACCTTTTCCTAATACATCTTCACCGAATGTTTTCATAAATGAAACGACTTCATCTTTTGTATCTTTAGTTGGAATAACTTCTAATAGTTTTAAATAGCGTGGCGGGTTAAAAAAGTGTGTCCCTAGGAAGTTTGCTTTGAAATCTTCAGAGCGCCCTTCTGCCATCGCATGTACAGAAATACCAGATGTATTTGAACTAATAATACTACCTGGCTTACGAACAGCGTCTATTTTTGAAAATAGCTGCTGCTTTACTTCAAGGTTTTCAACAACAACTTCAATTACCCAGTCACAGTCACTTAATAGATGTAAATCATCTTCTAAGTTCCCTGGTTGAATCAATGCCAGATTTTGTTTAGAGGTAAGTGGTGCTGGTTTTTGTTTTAATAAACGCTTTACCGCATCACTACTAATACGATTTCGAACTACCTTATCTTCTAGCGTTAAACCCTTCTTCTCTTCCTGTGGTGTGACTTGTTTTGGAACAATGTCCAATAACAATGTCGGGATTCCTACATTAGCTAAATGTGCTGCAATACCTGCTCCCATCACCCCAGATCCAAGAACTGCTGCCTTCTTGATACGAAGGTTCATCACAACTCCCCCTTTTAACGAATGAACATTCATTCATTTTTTGCTTAAAAAAATATTTGATGATTCCCATCTCTATTAATAATATAAAACATTTAGAAAATTTTCGCAATATATTTACTACGTTCTTTTCATGTTTTCTTAAAAGATGGTTACGTTAAGGATGAATCCTCTTCATTTTTAGTCGGTCTAAGCGACGAGGATTCCTCTGAAAAATTTAGGCTCGTATTGAGGAGAGCGGGGTGAAAACATGGCACACTTAGATAAAAATCCTTCTAAAGCTGGCGTTAGCGCTGCAAGCGTAAAAGGTAACGCTGGCCCTGGTAGCGAACGCGATAGAGGTGGAAAAAAGACCTCTCAAAATCAGCAGTACACTAAACATAATATGCAACAAGACTAAAAAAGGTAAGGAGGAAACAGGCAAAAAAGCCTTCTCCTCCTCACCATTTATTTTTTTACCATTCCTTTTAACACGAAGGCTACATTCGCTGGACGTTCTGCTAAACGTCGCATGAAATATCCGTACCAATCTGTTCCGTATGGTACATAAACTCTCATTTTATACCCTTCTTTTACAAGCTGCTCCTGGCGTTCTGTGCGAATACCGTAAAGCATTTGGAATTCGAACTGGTCGTTTGAAATTCCTAGTTCTTTTACTACTTGTTTTGTATAGTCAATAATCGCATCATCATGCGTAGCTACCGCCGCGTAGTTTCCATTTTCTAAATGCTGACGGATGATTTTTTTGAAGTTCTCATCCACATCTTTTTTCTCTGGAAACGCAACAGATGGCGATTCTTTATAAGCCCCTTTAACAAGACGAAGATTTGGTTTGTACGCATTCAAATCAGCAATGTCCTGTTCCGTGCGGTATAAATAAGCCTGAATAACCGTTCCGATGTTGTCATACTCTGATTTTAATTGCTTAAAGATTTCGATCGTCTTACCACAACGACTGTAATCTTCCATATCAATTGTAACAAATACCCCGTTTTCAGTCGCTGCTTCTAATATACGTCGCATATTTCGTAATACAACCTCATCCGAAATATCTAACCCCATGGACGTCATTTTAAGTGAAAGCTGTGCTGTTAAGTTCTGTCTTCCAATGGCTTTAATTGCTTCAATAGACTGATCGGCCATTTCATTTGCTTCTGCCTCATTATCCACAAATTCCCCTAAATAATCGATCGTCACATCAAGTCCCTTTGCATTTAAGCTTTGAATGACATTTGATGCAAGATCAATTGTTTCTCCTGCAACAAATCGGGCTGCCCCGAAGCGAAGTCCATACCTTTTCGCCATTTTTGTAAGCGCTCTATTCTTTGATAAAAATAAAAAGAAATCTCTCATTGCTTGCTCCATTGCGATTCCTCCTGTCCCCTTGCGTGATGCGCATATCCTCAATAAATAGATACTTCTATTATTATAATTTTAGCATTTTTTTCATTATTTGAATATATTATTTTGAAGATTTTGTCGTATTTTGGCTGAATAAGGCAAGAAGGTTTGCTACACACTATGTCATGATAATTATTTTATGTGGGAGGTCTTCATATGCAACAGGAAAATATGTCGTCTGAAAAGATGAACCAACAAGGAATGATGTCTACACCACCTCAAGTGATTTCATCTAAAGACGCTTTTTATTTGTCTGACATGATGTCTTGGAACCTGCTTTCGATCAAAAAAGCAAATCACTTTGCAAAAGAATGTCAGGATCAGGAAATTGCAGCTGCTCTTCAAAAAGTCGCACAAATGCATCAGCGTCACTACGGACAAATTCTTAACTATTTAGAAAATGGTCAAAAAGCTTCTCAAATGCCCCTTCAATAAGGAGAGATACATATGAATCAAAAGAAAATTAAAAACCCAGAAACACAAGTACCGAAAACACCCGAAATGAATGACCGTGACTATATCAATGATCTTTTAGCAACTGAAAAATATATGACTGCTTCTTATTGCACAGCTCTAAATGAATTTAGCCATGATGCTCTTTACCAAGAAGTATTAGGTATTTTCACTGAAACACAGAACTGTCAGCGCGAGCTATACAACCTAATGTTCAAAAAGGGATGGTACGGCGTAGAGGCAGCGGACCAGCAGCAGCTTCAGCAAACGTACGAGCAGTTTTCAGGCTATACAAACCAATTCCCTCATCACTAATATATTAAAACGTCATCCCCTCAACAATGATTGCATGGGGATGACGTTTTTTTACTCTATTCTTTTTTTGCACGATGAGATTCATTCAGTTCTTTAATTTCATGAATGAGCTTACGGAGCTCATCTTTGGCATCTGGATATGTCTCATTCCAATGCTTTGCTAAAGGTGGCATGGATTTAGCAATGTGGGTATACAATGCCCATATTTTGATTTTTTCCTGTAGCTCCTTGCTCTCTTCCCCTACCATAAGCTCTGTATATTTCTCAATTAAACCATCAAATTGCTCGAGAAACGTTTGATTCATTTCTTTTCTCCTCCTTTTGATCGTTTATAATGGGGCAGCTGCTGCAATATTTCTTTTTCTCCATGCAATAGGAATAGCAACACGTTTGTCGCTTCCCTTGCAGAGAACGAAACTGCTTAAAAGGATTGTGAACTGCTCCAAAGAGCGCCCCTTGTGCTTCATCCATTAAATAATCGTAATCTGCTTGTATCCACTTATGAATAGAAGATAAGGTGTCGTCTTCTAACAGCTGCTCATACATCCACTTGACATACACGTAGAGGTTTTCCCACATCACTTTTTGAGGTATGTTTGTTAACGACTGTAGCTGATGAAAGATCGGTACAATATGGGTTTCAATGATTGCTTCAAGTGAAGAAAGATGGTTAAACTCTGGTACCATTTCATATGAAACCCCCGAAGCATAAAAGGATGGAATCCACAAACGTTCTCGTTCATTTCCCACCTCTAGCTCAATGTCTTCAGCGCTTAATAGTAATCGCTGCTTCCATGCGCTTAACGCATAAAAGTGCACTAGGATAAAAAAACTGTACCGCTTCACAAAGATAGAAGCGGCTACTTTTAAGGAAGGTAGCGCTAGGTATTCTTGCAAGGACTTCAGTACGCCTTTTAACTGTTCGCTTTTTAAAAGACTTGTTCCAGAAATCCTAATGAGGGCGTCAGTACGCTCGCTCACTAAACGAAATTTACCCAAAGACCGCACCTGATCTTTGTTTAAAGACTGTATCATGTCACACGCTCACTTTTTGCTGGACGTAACGACCTTTCCCGTGTGGAATGCAAAGAGGTGTACCAAAAATAGGATCAAATGATACTTCGCAGTCCATCTCAAATACGTCCTTTACAAGCGCTTTTGTAACAACCTCTTCTGGTTTTCCTTGCGCATAAACCTGCTGATTTTGAATCGCAACTAAATTATGAGCGTAACGACACGCTAAATTTAAATCATGCAGCACCATTACAATCGTACGGTTTTCCTTTTCATTTAATTCAAACAACAAATCTAAAATTTCAATTTGATGCGTCATGTCTAAGTAGGTAGTTGGTTCATCCAATAAAATAACGTCTGTGTCTTGTGCAAGCGTCATGGCAATCCATGCACGCTGACGCTGACCGCCAGATAACGAGTCAACAGGTCGATCAGCAAGTTCAAGCATCCGCGTAGCTGCAAGTGCTTCGTAGACTTTCTCCTCATCTTCCTCTGACCATTGGCGGAACCACGTTTGATACGGATAACGACCTTGCTTGACAAGCTGTAGCACAGTTAATCCTTCAGGTGCAACAGGACCCTGTGGTAAAATAGCCAGCTGCTTGGCAATCTCCTTCGTTGGAAGAGATGAAATTTTTTCTCCCTCAAGAATAATGGAGCCCTGCTTCGGTTTTAATAGCCGAGCCAATGAGCGAAGTAACGTTGATTTCCCGCACCCATTGCTTCCGATAAACACACTTACCTCACCTTTCGGAATTTGTAAGTCCAATTCATTTATAATAACGGTCTCACCATACGACAGAGTAAGGGAATTGGTTTCTAATGCACTCATCTCATCCGTTCTCCTTTCGTGATATCTTTCATTTATTTTTTCGAGCGGAATAGTAGAAAAATAAAGTACGGTGCGCCGATCGCTGCTGTAAAGACCCCTGCTGGAACCTCAACAGGTAGAAACGCTGTTCGTCCAATCGTATCGGCGATAATAACCAGCAGAGCACCAATTAAAGCGGTCAATGGTAACAATGCGCCAAAAGAGGAGCCGACTAAACGCCTTGCGATATGTGGCGCCATTAGTCCAACAAACCCGATACCGCCCGCAAAGGCAACGGCACTTCCGACCAACCCCGTGCACAAAATAAGCAGAAGTAAACGATGCTTTTGCACCTTACTCCCTGCATTTTGAGCTAAATCCTCTCCAAGCTCATGTATATTAATAATGCGACTCAACACAAAACTAATTATTAGTAGTACAAATGTGATGGGAGCAAGCACAGCGATATTACGCCAATTCGCTCCGTACACCGTTCCTGTAATCCAAATATTTGCTTGGCTTGCTTGATAAATAGGCCCTAGTATCATAAATAAGGTCGTAAAGGCTTTTGTTATCGCCCATAACCCCACGCCTACAAGAACAAGTGTAAGAGGATAAACTCCCTTTTTCCAAGATAACATATATAAGATTAGTGTAACCAGTAATGCGCCAAGAAACGCACTCACCGGCATCCACTCAATGCTAACAGTTAACGAGTTGCTTTTATTACTGAATAGGGATAAAAACAGCACCACTCCAACAGATGCTCCTCCTGTAATACCCATCATGTCTGGAGCTGCTAACGGGTTGCGCACCAAACCTTGTAGAATTGCTCCCGCTACACCGAGGCTCATCCCAACTAAAAGAGCCATGACAATACGAGGAAGTCGAAAAGAATTGATGACCAGCTCATGAAAGGAATCTCCGTACCCTAGTACCGTCTTTGCTACAATCCACGGGTTGAAAAACGTTTCCCCCATTCCCGTACTTAAAAGAAAAACAACGAGTAAAAGAAAGAAAAAGACCGCAATCGTAAAGATGACCTTTTGATGAATGAGCGTAGAGAAATGACCCATCCTGACGGCTTTAAATTTGTTCATGATTGTTGTCCTCCTTTACGTGCGATGTAGATGAAAAACGGTGTTCCGACAATCGCCGTCATGACTCCTACCGGAACTTCTTCAGGCATAATGACGTATCTTGCACCTATGTCTGCGATTAGAAGAAAAATTCCGCCAACGGCTGCACTGTAAGGCAAGATCCAGCGATAGTCGTGACCAACCAAAAAGCGGACGATATGAGGAATGATAATGCCAATAAAGGTAATAGGACCTGCAATGGCAACAGCACCACCTGACAAAACCACAATAATAAGAGCGGTGACAACTTTTAGTGTACCTGTCCGCTGTCCTAATCCTTTTGCTACTCCGTCTCCCATTGTTAAAATGTTAATTTTTTGAGCGATGAAAAAGGATACTACAATCGCAACTGCGATATAAGGGAACACCGACCATAGAATGGATAACTTGCGTCCCTGTACAGAACCTGCAAGCCAAAATAGTACTTGTTCTAATGACGTTTCATCGAGGACCAGAAGTCCTTGTGTCAGCGAGGAAAACATCGCTGCAATTGCTGCTCCTGCTAGCGTTAGGCGGATTGGTGTTAGACCTTCTGCTCCTGTCGCTCCTAGTAGATATACGATCATTGCAGCAACCGCAGCTCCTAGAAATGCTACCCAAGCAAATGCTTGTAGTGAATTGAGTGAAAACAGCATGAAGCCCACCACAATAAAGAAGCTTGCTCCTGCATTCACTCCCATAATATCTGGTGAAGCAAGCGGATTTTTCGTTAATGCTTGCATTAACGCCCCTGCTATCCCAAGGCTTGCTCCTACTGTTGCCGCGATGAGAGCTCGTGGCAAACGAACATTCTGAATGACAAGGTGCTCCGTTGATCCATTATTATGTTGAAACGCATCATAGGCCATTTTTAAACTTGTGTGCGTATACCCCATTACGATGCTTGCAACGGCACAAACAGTGAGTAACAAAAGCCCCCCCACTAATCCTACAATTCGTGCATTTCTTGTTTGTAGCAACATGCTTTAAACTCCTATCTCTCCCTATGTAGCTTTTTTCTCTTTTTATAGGTCACGTTCAAACGTGTTGATTAAGATTTATTCTCAATTAAAATTTTATGGTAACGCTCGCACTCTGTCAATGAGTTTGAAAATCATTTTCAATTAGTTATTGACTTTTTACTCATTTATCCATTATTCTTTAATTGTTATTGAAAATCATTATCAATTATGGGGGTTTAAGATGAAACGTACATATTCTACACTACTAGCTGTTTTTACTGCTCTTTTACTCGTCGTGCTAGCCGCTTGTGGCAATAGCAGTGACAACAAATCCGAAAGCAAAGATGACTCAAAGAGCGCTGCTACCTATACAGTGAAACATACGATGGGAACATCTAAAATAAAAGAAAATCCGAAACGAATTGTCGTCTTAACAAATGAAGGTACAGAGGCTCTACTTTCAATGGGGGTAACACCTGTTGGAGCCGTTCAGTCTTGGGCTGGTAACCCTTGGTATGACCATATTAAGAAAGACATGAAGGATGTGAAGAGTGTTGGTACAGAAAGTGAACCAAGCTTAGAAACCATCGCTTCTTTAAAACCAGATTTAATTATCGGAAACAAACAGCGTCAAGAAAAAATCTACGATCAGCTCAATGCAATTGCACCAACTGTCTTCTCAGATGAGCTTCGTGGCGATTGGAAGGAAAACTTCAAGCTTTATGCAAAGGCCGTTAATAAAGAGGAAAAAGGAAACAAAGTGATTGCTGATTTCGATCAACGCATTCAGGACTTAAAAGGAAAACTTGGAGATAAACTTCAACAAAAAGTATCGATCGTACGCTTCACAGCTGGTGATGTTCGTATTTATCACAAAGATAGCTTCTCTGGAGTTATTCTTGATCAACTAGGATTTGCACGCCCTGAATCACAGGACAAACCAGATTTTGCAGAAATGAACGCGACAAAAGAACGCATTCCAGCAATGGACGGTGACGTGCTGTTCTACTTCGCTTATGATCCAGCGAATAAAGAAGTCTCAAGCCTACAAAAAGAGTGGCTGAATGATCCGTTATTTAAAAAGCTGAACGTGTCGCAAAAAGGCAATGTACATGAAGTAGACGATTCAATTTGGAACACAGCTGGTGGGGTAATCGCTGCTAATTTAATGCTAGATGATATCGAAAAATACTTTTTACAAAGTAAATAAAGAAAAGAGTTTCCGTTTTTGCGGAAACTCTTTTTAGTTATTATTCGCTCTTCTCTTCTGAAGGAATTAAAATCTCACCTGTCTTCTCTTGTGTTAACAGGATTTGAAGAATCAACTTTGACAATTGGCTCGGTTGATATGGCTTTACTAAGTAGCTGCTTGCTCCTAGCGACATCCCCTTCTCTTTTTCCTCTAATGCAGATGAGACGACAATCGGAATATCCTTTAGACGAGAGCTTTGTTTTAAGTACGTTAATACATCCCAACCCGTTAAATCTTTTTCATTCAGCATAATGTCTAACACAATGGCATCCGGTTTTTGCTCCTCAAGCGCACCCATTGCTTCTCTTCCTGATTTGTAGTGCTTCACGGCAAAGTTGCTATCTTGAAGCTCTGCCTCTAGCAAGGTTGCCAAGCTCATATCATCCTCAATAATCATGACATGTGCATGAGCGCTTTGCGGAAGTAGTACCTCCTCTTCTATCTCCTGCTCGGCCTGTTGCACCGATGGTAACTTAACTGTGAACGTACTTCCTTCTTTGAGCGTAGACTGAACCTCTACTTCTCCTTGGTGAGCTTTAACGATTTCTTTTACGATAGAAAGCCCAAGACCCGTCCCTCCGATTCTACGACGATCGGAATTATCTACTCGGTAAAACTTCGTAAACAATTTATCGAGTGCATCTTTTGGTATACCTAGTCCTTGATCGATAACATCTACACAAAGCTTATTTGATTGCTCATATACTCTTACCGTAATGTCATTTCCATTGGGAGAATATTTCACCGCATTGCTAATCAAATTCGTCAGCACCTGCCCGATTTTATCTTCATCCATTAAAATAATGGTCTGATCTGTCTCTCGTTGCAGGTGGAACGTATGATCTTTCGCGTTTATTTCCTGTAGATCAATTACCCTTTGAATAACTGGCATCACATCGCCATATCGTTTGTCATACGTTTGCTTTCCAGATTCCATCCTCTGCACATCTAAAAAATCATTAATTAACGCTGTTAAGCGCTGTGCTTCCTGATAGATTGTTTGAACATATTTTTTCTGTCTCTCAGGCTTCAGCTCTCTAGATAGCATGAGTTCTGAAAATCCTAAAATACTTGAGAGCGGTGTACGAAGTTCATGACTAACGGTGCTCACAAACTCTGATTTGATCTGATCAATCTCATACTCTTTTGTAATATCTCGATGAACAAGTATCGTGCCAATTTTTTCTCTACCATTGTAGAGAGGCGTTGCGTACACTTGAATGACCTGCGTTTCTTCTTTTAGCTGATATGTGTACACTTCATCAGACTCATTAAACGCGATGGCAAAATAGTGTGCCAAACCATCAGGATCTTTTACGAGTTGAAGCAAATTCTCCTGCCACGCAGTCGCCTTCGTATGGCTTGAGCACGTTAGAATCTCCGTCATTTTCGTATTAAGCGTGATGATGTCTCCCTCATTATTCACAAGCTGAATACCTTCTTGAACGTTATTCAAAATGCTTTGAAACGTCGAGCGGTCATTTTCCGCTCTCTCATACATCGTAATTTTTTCTAATGAAATGGCAATTTGCTTTCCTAATCCTTCATATTCAGCTACTTCCGCCGCTGAAAACTCATGGCTAAAGCGATTAAATACCATCACCGCTTCTACTTCATCTTTTGAAGACAGAATAGGGATATACACATCATAGCTGTACCCTACTTCAGTGTGAAATCCTTTTTCAGACGGAGCAAGCTCTCGTTTAATGGTGTACGCTCTTTTTCGTTTGAACAATTTTTCGTTTAAGCCATTGTATAGATGATTTAAAAACTGCTTTGCTCCTTCTGCTGAAACACCGATACTCGCATAGCTTCGTTCTTTATTAAATAGTGACACAATTCCTCGGTCAGCTCCAAGAAGTTCAGACATTGAAAGCACAATGCTCTCTAACACTTCCTGTTTATCTAACGAATTCGAAAGGCCGTTAATGAGCTGATTTCGTCGATTCAGCATTTGCTCACGCTTTTCAGTGAGGTCTAATAACTCCTCAAGCTCTGTTTGCTGTGCTTGGAGTTCCTCTTGTTGTGCTAAGAGCTCATCGTTTTGGGCAATTAAGTACTGCTCTTTTTCATGAATCGTATGAACCATTCGCTGAAATGCACTCGATAACTTCCCTATTTCGTCTTTGCGATTCGTATCGAGCAATACGCCAACTTCCTCATCCGCTGCTAGCTGTTCAGCGGCTGAAGCTAGCGTACTCAGTGGTTTTCCCATCTGGTTGACTGCCAGGCGAATAATGCATGCAATCGCAAATAAAATAATTAAAATAAAGATAATAAAAGCGAACTCCATTTGAGATTGCTTGCTTACTTGTTGGAGAAAGTCATTTTCAAGTTCTTTGTTAATCTCACTCGTAAAATTGGCCCAATCACGTTGAAAGGTCACAACGCTTTTTGTCCCACCTGATTTTGATAGGTTAATGAGCTGATCTCGTTCATTGCGCTCATGATACTGAAAACCCTTAAGCAGCAGGTCCTTGAAATAATATTGCCTAAAGCTGTTCATTTCATTGAAATACTCCTTATCTTTAGGCGTTTTCATGTATGGCTTTAGCTTCTGTTGTAGCTGATTAATGACTGCCTCTTGCCTCAGCGCATTTTCCTTTAAATCTTTTCGGTCAAAGGCAATATATCCTCTCGAATCGAAAAAGGCTTCATTGAACGCTGCACCAATTTCTTGCACAACTTTTCTTTTCGCCCGCAAATCCTCCTGGTTATCGGCGTAGTGATTAATCATGTAACGCTGATAACCGACTAACGAACCTGACCCAACAACAAAGATACAAATAAAGATCATCATCACAAGCGAAAATTTTCGAGATAAGCTGTTACTAAAATAAGCGCTTACGTTACTCACCTACAATCTCCTCAACTCTCTTTACCAAATCAATTGGACTATACGGCTTAGCCATGAAGTAATTTGCTCCTGCATTTATTACACGTTCTTTGTCTGCTTGCTGACTCTTAGCAGATAGCATCATAATTTTCACATCTTGATTACGATCCATCTGTCGAATATGTTGTACTAGCTCTAGTCCTGTTTTACCAGGCATCATATAATCTAATAACACTAAATCATACTCATTTTTCTGGAGTAAATCGATTGCTTCATCCCCATCAATTGCTTCATCGATGGAATGATCTTCGTCTTCTAATACGTCAACCACCAACATACGTAGTACTTCCTCATCTTCTACCAATAAAATATTCGCCATTTTCATCACGCCTTCCGATATGAACTTCTTGAAATCCATTTTTCTACACGATCCATTAACTCTTGATTATAAAAAGGTTTAATCATATAATCATCTGCTCCTAGATGAAGCGCTTTTGCAATATCATCAGGTGTCTGTCTTGATGTGAGCATAATTACTTTATATTGATCAGAGGTTGATAGAGAACGAATATGTTTGAGTACCTCTAATCCATCCAGTCCTGGCATTACTCCGTCTAAAATAACGATACATGGTGCAGGATGTTGGTGAAAGTTTGAATCGACAAAATCTTGCCCATCGCTAAACGTTTCAACGCTACACCGAACATTCATTTCTTCTACTAAACTAGTAATGGTATTTTTGACTACTACCCGTGCAATCGGATCATCATCCACAACTGCGATTTTCAAATCTGTACGATGGGACCCAATAGCAGATGAACCTTGATGAACCTTTACCCGATTTCGTCCGCTTTCCTTCGCCACGTAAAGTGCATCGTCTGCTAAGTCAACCCACTGATCAATCTCAACAGAAACGTCCTTTATTTCTACTAGTCCCGCCGAAAATGTACAAGAAAACTTTTCTGTTCCTCCGTCAAAAAGAAGCATTGAAAATTGCTCACGAAGCTCGTTCACTGACCTTTCTGCCTCTTCAATTGAAAGGTTTGAAAAAAGCAGCACAAACTCCTCACCTCCGTACCGACAAATAAAATCTTCTTTCCGAAGGTTGCGGCTTAAAAATTGAGCAAACGTTTGGAGTACTTTGTCTCCTACAATATGTCCGAAGCTGTCATTCACATTTTTAAAATGATCTAAGTCTACTACAGCCAAACAAGACCGACCTTCATGCAACGTTTGATTAGCCAGAAGGGTTGGGTACATTTGTGTAAGAAACTTTCGATTGTATACCTTTGTTAACTCATCCACTAACAGCAATTGATCTACTTTCTTTTTTCGTACCAACTGTCTCTTAATTCGAATAACTAATTCGTCCATTTCCATATCCTTCGTCAAAAAATCATCTGCGCCCTTTTCATAAGCCATAAGACGCGTTTTTTTCGAATGATCCATGCTAATCATCATTGTCGGAATAAAGCTATTTTTTGACTGTTCCTCAAAAAAATCGAGTAGTTCAAATCCCGTTTCATTTTTCATATAAACATCCACTAGAATGCAATCCGGTTGAATCTCATAGAAACTTTGCACGGCTCGCTTTATATCTGTTTTAGGTACTACTTGCCAGCCTTCTTCTTCCAGCGCTTGTTTTACAACCATTAAAAAAGCCGCATCATCATCCACTACTAAAATGACAGGAGCATTTTTATTTATCCGTACTTCCGTATTGAGCTGAGCCTCAATTGTTGAATCTACTTCAAACGTATAACAAAGCTGTAGTAGCTCTAAACAGTACTTTTTCACTTCATCAGGTGACCAAACCCGTTCGCTCTCCTCTTGTAATGATTGCACAAGAGCAGCTGCTTTATTTGAAATGTCTTGCAATCCTAATATCCCGCTTGTGCCTTGAATGGAATGTAAAAAACGATAGACGTCCTGGTGAGGAATTTGAGAAACTTCATCCCACCGAACGAGCTGATTTTTTATATTTTCTAAAAAACGATTGTGGTAATGTTTCACATTAATTCCTACCTTTTCTAAATCTATACCTAGATTATAGGTCGTAAGGACTGACCGAGTAAACCATTTCTAAAGAATAAATACGATAAACGAAAAGGGCTAACGCTCCTCATGAACGAGGAAGCGTAAACCCTTCTCCAAATACGTCACGTACATCGTGAATCACAACAAACGCCTTTTGATCAATGTGATGAATGACTTTCTTCACCTCAAACAACTCTTGCTTGTTGATAACAATATATAAAATTTCTCTTGCTTCTTTCGTGTAACCACCCTGCGCAGAAAAAACAGTTACTCCTCGATTAACGTCCTTATTAATCTTATCGGCAATTTCGAGTGCTTGTGAAGAAATGACCGTCACTGCTTTTCTTGAATCCATTCCTTCCATAATATAATCAATCACTTTTGTACTTATATAAATCGAGATAATCGTATACATCATGTTTTCAAGACCAATCACAAACGATGCGCTTATGACTACAATTAAATCAAAAAACAACATTCCTTTGCTCATACTCCACCCGAAATACTGCGTCATCATACGGGCTAATACGGTCGAACCTCCCGTGGTTCCCCCAGCACGAAACACTAGTCCTAGCCCTACTCCGATTACTACTCCCGCAAAAATCGCTGCCAATAACGTGTCATCTAGCGGTAATTGTAGATGTTCCGTTGCATATAAGCTGAGCGAGGTGGTCACAATGGAGATAATCGTATAAATAATGATTCGCTTTTGTAATAGCCTATATCCGATAATGAGTAAAATTGAATTCAAAATGAAGCTTACTGTTCCTGGTGACCACTTAAAAAGATAGTACGTAATCATCGTGATCCCGGTAACTCCGCCTTCAGCTAGTTCATTCGGCAAAGCAAAATAGTTAATGCCAAAAGCAAACAAAAAAGATCCAATAATAATATAAATAATTTCTTTCATCCAGCTCTTCATGATGTCCCTCTCGTTTCTCTAGTTGGTAATCCCTTATGGTTCATTTTCAAATAACTTGATTGTAACAAGAAGGGAATCTATTGAAAAGACGCTTTGTCAAATAATGTTCTTTTTATCTAATGTCCTTTTTTGATATGATAGAGATTGATTATTTAAACAGAGGTGTAAACACATGGAATATCAAGTATTACTTTATTATAAATATACGCCTATTGAAGATCCGACCCTATTTAAAGAAGAGCATATGGCGCTTTGTGAGGAAATCGGCTTAAAAGGACGTATTCTTGTTGCGAATGAAGGAATCAACGGGACCGTTTCTGGTACGGTCGCTCAAACAGAAGCCTATATGACGGCACTGAAAGCTGATGCACGTTTCGCTGATATGATTTTCAAAATCGAGAAATCTGACGAGCACGCGTTCAAAAAAATGAAAATTAAAGTAAAGCGTGAAATTGTAAACTTAAGCTTAGAAGACGATGTAAACCCGAATGAACTTACAGGTAACCATCTTCCTCCTGAGGAATTTTACAAAGCGATGCAAGAAGATGACGTCATCATTATTGATGCGCGAAACACATATGAATATGATCTTGGACACTTTAAAAATGCCATTCGTCCAGATATTGAAACGTTCCGTGATCTTCCCGATTGGATTCGTGACAATCTAAGTGACCAAAAAGATAAAAAAGTTTTAACCTACTGTACAGGCGGCATTCGCTGTGAGAAATTCTCTGGATTCCTGCTAAAAGAGGGCTTCCAAGATGTCTCTCAGTTAGAAGGCGGTATCATTACTTATGGCTACGATGAAAATGTACAAGGTCGCTTATGGGACGGAAAGTGCTACGTATTCGATGAGCGTATTTCGGTACCAGTAAATCGTACAGAAGAATCTACAATTGTTGGAAAATGCTACTACTGTGGAAATCCTGAAGAACGCTATGTAAAATGCGGAAATCCCGATTGTAATAAACATCTTCTTTTATGTGAAGACTGTGAACATGAGCATATTCGTTCTTGTAGCCAAGAATGCAAAGATCATCCACACAATCGTTATGTAAAAGAACACTCTGAACAAGTCCATAGCTAAGCAAAAAGGCAGCTCTCTAAACGTGAAGTTTCACCTATTTAGACCGCTGCCTTTTTTGTAAAAATTGAAGGCTAGATAGATGAATAAGATGATTCATTTTCATTAATATTTGTAAATTACTATTATATAATTCCTATATTTGTTATCCTGTATATGAATGGACTTAAATTCTTTAGCCCGTTTTTTGGAAAGATTCAATGTAATTCGGCGTGAGTCATCCCTATCACGTCCTAGGAAATGATTTCTATGACGAAACTAACGAAAAATTTTCAGATACGAGTCATTCACCGAACAAACTGTCATACCAAAAGTCCCTTAGGCCTTTGTAGAAGGCTCTTAAATATGCATGTACTCAGTCTAGACGAATTCCCCTTTTTCCTTTAAAAGGGCTTCTCGTAATGCCCTTTTCGTTACGAACTATAAGATTCCTTTGCTTTTTAACATATACATATAAAGCAATTTTCATCATATGTATAGTGATGACGAAAAGGATCTTGGGCACGTGTATTTTAAAAACCAAAGCAGAAATGTGGTGAGAATGTCAAATGGAACATGAAATGGGATATATGATCTCTCACTATGGATATTGGGGAATCATTGCTCTCTTTGTAGGAGGCATGATCGGGCTCCCTATTCCTGATGAAGTGATTTTAGTATTTGTAGGCTATCAAATTCACCGTGGGAACATGTTTTTCTTATATGCCTATATAAGTGCAGTATTTGGGACATTTATCGGTATTTCCATTAGCTATTGGATCGGTAGATTGTTGGGCATGTCCTTCTTACAAAAAATTGGACCAAAAGTGGGATTAAATGAGAAGCGGATTGAAAAAGCTCATACCTACTTTAATCGCTGGGGACCTGTCGTACTATTCGTTGGATATTTTATTCCTGGTGTAAGATACATCACAGCTTACTTAGCAGGTATTTCGAAAATGGACGGAAAAAAATTCATTGTTTATGCATATAGCGGTGCCATGTGCTGGGTGCTTGTATTCTTGCTTATCGGAAGGGAACTTGGTCGCGGTTGGGAGCAGATGTCGGGTTACATTCACTACCCACTTATTATCTTCCTCGCCTTGCTAAGTGTTGGAATCGGGCTCTTCTGGTACTACAAACAACAAAAAAGAGTATACAAATAAACGAGATGGTCTTCAAAAAGGACTATCTCGTTTATTAGTGTACTCTATTGAAACAGCAAGGCATAGAGCTGCTTGCCTAATTTGTCGTTACGAGCGACGAGTGAAATTTGTCTACTTAAATCAATTCCCTTAATTTTCAACGCTTTGACATGAGATCCTCGGGCGTGATCAATAAAAATCTTTGGTAAAATGGACATCCCTAAATTAGCATGAATAAATCCAATAATACTTTGTCCAAAATCTATCTCCGTTGAAATAGGGAGGTCTTTTCCTTTTTCACTATATGCTCTTTCAATAGAGGAACGTACATCACAGCCTTCAGGAAGTAAGACGAGCGGTTCGTTCTCAAACTCGGAAAAAGAGACCTCTTCTTTCTTTGCTAGGGGATGATCCGCATTCAAAAACAAATAAAAATCTTCGGTAAACAACGGCTTTGACCAATACGTATGTGAGATAAATTGATCATCAATTAATGCTGCATCCACTTCTCCTGACTTCAAATAGTCAAAAATATCATGGTAACTGTATGATATTTTAACGTTTATTTTCCGCTCGGTCTTTGCCTCTGCAAGCTTGTACGGTAAATAAGAGGTCGCAATACTCGGCCAAGTTCCTACCGTTACAGATGTCCATTCTTCCGTCAAAATGATTTCGCGCTGGATGCTTTGTAGCTTTTGAAGCAGCGGCTGAACTTCTTTATACAGTATCTCTCCTGCCTTCGTAAGCTCCACACCGCTAGAAGTACGCTTAAATAATGAAGCCCCAAGTTCCTCTTCTAATTTGCGCATTTGCTTACTCAAGGCCGGCTGCGACATATGCAGTTGCTCGCTTGCTTTTGACAAGCTACGTGTATCTGCCGTTATCCAAAAAGACTCAAGCCATTCTGTTCTCATCTTTATCACCCATAACCTTTTGTTATACCCCTACTACTTAAGGGAAGTTCTCAACATTTTAGATACATGATAGTCTATGTATGAATCAAACGCAACACACAAGTGAACCATACGGTTACAAGGAGGAATTGAACGATGTTTTTAAATAAAATGCTTATTAACGGTGAATGGATTTCAACTGAAAAAACAATGGATGTAACAAATCCTGCAACAGAAGAAAAAATTGGTTCTATTCCAAACGGAGGCGCAAAAGAGGCACAAATGGCAGTTGATGCTGCTTCTGAAGCCTTCCCAACATGGTCAAAACGAACTGCAGAAGATCGCGGTCGCTTACTAATGAAATGGTTTCAATTAATTGAAGAAAACATAGATGAGCTAGCTGAAATTATGACAACGGAGCAAGGAAAATCATTAAAAGAAGCACGAGGAGAAATTGCTTACTCCAATAGCTTTATTTCTTGGTTTGCTGAAGAAGGAAAACGTATTTACGGTGAAACGATTCCAGCTTCTTCTCCAAACAAACGATTATTTGTTCAAAAACAACCTATTGGGGTTGTCGCAGCCATTACACCTTGGAATTTCCCTGCTGCGATGATCACACGAAAACTAGCTCCGGCTTTAGCTGCTGGTTGTACAGTCGTACTAAAACCTTCTGAGGAAACACCTTTTACAGCACTACGACTAGCGCAGTTAGCTGAAGAAGCAGGTATTCCAAAAGGGGTTGTGAATGTTGTAACGGGTGAAGCTGCACCTATTTCAGAAGTGTGGCAAAATGACGGACGCGTCCGTAAACTTACCTTTACAGGATCTACACGTGTCGGAAAAATTCTCATGAGCGGTGCTTCTGAAACAGTGAAAAAATTATCACTAGAACTAGGTGGTCATGCTCCGCTTATTATTACAAAGCGTGCTGACATGGAAAAAGCAGTTGAACAAGCAGTGGCGTCAAAATTCCGAAACGGTGGTCAAACATGCGTATGTACAAACCGCATCTTTGTTGAAGAATCTGTCGCAGAAGAATTCACAGCAAAATTCACAGCGAAAGTATCAGAGCTTCGTGTTGGTAATGGTTTGGATGAGAGCACAGATATTGGACCGTTAATCAATAAAAGCGCAGTTGATAAAGTAAAAGCGCAAATTGAAGACGCTGTTCAAAAAGGCGGCGAAATCCTGACTGGTGGACATGCACTAACAGACCAAAAAGGATTCTTTATTGAACCAACCGTTATTAAAAATGCAACAGACGATATGCTTTGTATGTATGAAGAAACGTTTGGACCACTAGCACCAATCACAACATTTACAGATGTTGATGATGCGGTTCGTCGTGCAAACAACAGCCCATATGGATTAGCAGCTTACGTTTTTACAGAAGATATTAAAGAAGCAATCTATATTGTCGAAGCACTTGAATATGGAATCATTGGTTTAAATGATGGTGGCCCTTCTGCTGCTCAAGCACCGTTTGGTGGATTTAAAGAAAGCGGACTAGGCCGTGAAGGAAGCCGTCACGGTATTGAAGACTTTCTTGAAATGAAATATATTTCCTTAGGACTATAAGAGCTGATTGTGTATAATAGACCTTTATTGACAATTGATCAGTGAACCGGACTTGCCTTTTGCACGTCCGGTTTCCTTTGTTTATATTTGAAAGAAAGGAGCTTCAACATGAAGCGTATAACAAAAGAAACAGCTGCCTTTCTCTCGAAAATGGGCATTACCTTACAAGTTTTTAAAACGGCGCTTGCTGCCGGTATCGCATGGTGGGTTTCAAAGCTCGTTTTCCCTGACCTTTTCCCATTTTTAGCACCGTTGGCGGCTGTTTTAATTACAAACACAACCATTCAAAACTCTATTCAAAAGGCCCTCTTCCGAATGGCCGGAGTCATTGGTGGGGTTACAATTAGTGTAGCCATCGCCCATATCCTACCGATATCAGGTTTTACCGTCTTTATTAGCATTTTAGTCGGCATGGCTGTATCAACCGCGCTCAACATCCATAAAGAAATTGTCTCTCAAATTGGGGTGACTGCCACAATGGTACTTGCCTTCATGTCCTCTTCAGGGTATGGATATGGACGAATTGTTGAAACAGCTATCGGAGCTTTCATCGGTGTAGCAATCAATCTTCTCATTGTCCCAAGCTCCTCATTTTCTGCCTATATAAAAGGGCTTCAAACGGAATTAAGTGAAGCTAAACAGCTCGCTTCACCTAAGAACATTTTGAATAAGCGATAAAAAGCATTTCCTGTTGGAAATGCTTTTTACGTGGAGTTTTTCACATTTTCACTTTCTGATTGAATAAAGGAAGATACTCTTTATGTGCATGTAAAAGGTCATCTAAAACTTGTTTAGCTAGTCTGTCACTTGGTACTAAAGGATTTATACAAAGAGCCAATAACGCTTTCTCATATGAACCTGTTACTGCCGCTTCAGCAGCGACACGTTCAAAGGATTTAATTTGTTGAATTAATCCATTAATTTCCACTGGTAGTTCTCCTACTGGAATTGGTTTTGGACCTTCTTTCGTTATGACACAATTAATCTCAACAGCAGATTCATAGGGAAGTTCACGAATTGCTCCTTCATTTCGTACGTTTACCGTCTGAATATCTCCTTTATCATTGTAAATGGAAGAGATTAAATTACATGCTACGTCACTATAATACGCGCCTCCACGCTTCTCTAGCTGCGGTGGCTTTATATCTAATTGGGGATTTTTATACAGTTCAAATAGGTCTCCCTCTAATTGTTTAACGACTTCAGCTCGTGTTTGGCCTAACTGGAATGATTTCAACTCATCGTCAAGCATGTCTTTCGTTTTATAATAATAACGGTGATAAGGACAAAGAACGACGCCGAGCGCTTTTTGGAATTCTGGTAACCATGGAAGAGGTGCAATATTTTTCATATTCACTTGTTCTTCAGGATCTGCTAACACCTCAATCACTTCGGACGTTTTGTCTTCTCCATCAATATATACCTTTAGACCATAGAGCAAATGATTTAGTCCAGCAAAATCAATCTGCATTCGTTCGGTTTCTACCCCCATTAATTTTGCTATTGTCATGCGCATGTTAATAGGCAGATTACAAACACCCACTACTTTTTTATGATTACTGTAACGTAATAGAGCTTCCGTCACCATCCCTGCAGGATTAGTGAAGTTGATTAGCCATGCATCTGGACAAATTTCTTGTATTTCTTTTGCAATTTCTAATAATACAGGAATAGTTCGCAACCCTTTGAACATCCCTCCTGCACCGTTCGTTTCTTGACCTATCATGCCATACTTTAAGGGAATTCGTTCGTCTTTAATACGCGCATCAAGAAGACCTACACGCATCTGCGTGGTGACAAAATCTGCGTCTCTTAACGCTTCTTTCCGATTCAGAGTTGTGACAATTTTCATTGGTACACCCGCTTTTTTAACCATACGCCTAGCTAATGTACCTACAATTTCTAGCTTTTCTTTTCCATCTTCTATATCTACAAGACAGAGTTCTCGAACAGGTAGCTCGTCATATCTTTTGATAAACCCCTCGACAAGTTCAGGCGTGTAACTAGATCCTCCACCAATCGTGGTGATTTTCACTGATTTTTTCATAACGAAATGTCTCCTTTTCAGACAGTTTGACTAGTTTTCAAAAACAATTAAATAACTACCGCCTATACTGACAAGAACAGAACCGATTAAAACAAGAATGGTCCATTTTACTGTTATTTTTTTCATCATCATTTTCAGGATAGTAAAACTTATTGCAATGGTTCCTCCTATACTATTTGAAACAAACATCGCCTCGCGAAAATTTATGCCGATCCACTGTAAAGGTGTTGTTAACACTAAGTTAATAGCAATCAAAAAGAATAGAAAGAAAAAAATCGTTCGAAATCGAATACGCGGAAAGTTTGTGTCCATTTCTTCATTCCTCATTTCAAAAACAAGAAGTGGGATCTATTGATTCCCACTCTTTGTTTTATTAAACTGTCAAATTTTGATTTTTAATAGAAGTCTCGCTTACTTCTTCTTGCTCCGCTTTTAGCATTTGGCGATCATACACTTTCATAAATGGCATATAAATCAGGAGTGCAATAGCTATATTAACAATGTTTAATACGACAGCACCTAAATCTCCTCCTGTCGCTAAAAACGAACCAATTGGTCCAGGGAGAGTCCATGGAGCCAGCACATATGGGGGCGAAACCCAGCCGATCGACATCACAACATATGCAATAACAGCATTAACAATTGGAATAATAACAAACGGAATCATTAACAAAGGATTTAGTACAATTGGCATTCCGAAAATAACGGGTTCATTAATATTAAAGAGGCCAGGGAAAAAACTTGCCTTTGCTACCGTACGCAAATATTTTGATCGACCAAATATCAATACCGCTAACACCAAACCAATGGTTGCTCCTGTTCCCCCGATAGATACGAACCACTGAAAGAATGGCTCTGGTGCTATATGAGGCAAGTGTTGCGATCCGCTTGCAACCGCCTCTGCGTTTTTCGCAATGTAAACTTCCCATACAGGACGTGCAACTGTACCAACAATAGAGTCGCCATGAATACCAAATGCCCAGAAAAAGGCTGTCAAGAAGACAGGAATTAATACTCCAAATAAGCTATCTCCTACCTTAATAATTGGTTCAATAGCTTTTCCTATAAGTTCATGAATGTCTAAATGAAATACAACAGAGATGAGCGTCATGAGAAGAATTAAAAAGGCAACAGGAAATAAGGATTCAAATGATCTATAAACAGACTGTGGAACCTGTTCAGGCATCTTAATCGTTAAGTTTTTTGTTTTAAAGAATCGTAATATTTCAACAGCAATAATAGACACAATCATCGTGCCAAAGAGTCCTTGTCCGCCTAGATACGTCATCGGTAGATACCAACTACCATCAATGGCTTGAGGTATAATCGTTAACAAGAGAGCTCCTGCCGCCATTTGTCCACCAGAGAGCGGATCTAATCCATAGCTCTTTGCTAAGTTATGGCCAATCCCAAAGCTTATATAGAGCGACATAATAAACATGGTAAGGCGGTAAGGAATCAAGATTTGGGCGATATGTTCCTTTGCCCATACAGCAATGGCCCATTTTTCAGGCACAGGTGGAAAAGCGGCAATCAAAAAGAATGAGCCGACAATGATAAAAGGCAAAGCGGAAATAACTCCATCACGAATAGCAAGTAAATGACGTTGTTCGGATAAACGCGCCATTGGTCCAGCAAGATTTTTTTCTAACCATGCTAGAAATTTATTCATATCGTTTCCTACTCTCCTAATTTTTAATTTTTATCTTCCAAGTACTTCTTTCACCTTTTTTAATAGAATCGGTCCGCCTAGAGGAGTGTATCCTTGGGGAGGAATAGCCTCACAAGGAACTCCTGCTGCATCTGCCACTTTTTTAATCGCATCAAATCGATAGCGGATTTGCGGTGCTACCATACAAAGCTCCCATCCGTTTTGAATTTCAGTCTCTACCTCACTTGTTCCTACTGCATTTACGACCATTTCAATATTTTCCTTTTGCGCTTCTTTCTTTAGCGCATTTACAACCACCATGCTCGACATACCACCTGAGCAAATAAACAGTACTTTCATAATTTCTAGCAACCCCCTTTGTTTTTAGGTACTCTTTTTTATCCCCTTTTTGATAAAACTATTCATTGGAAAAGAGCCCCATTTGAATCTCATTATAATTCTTATTGAAATATTATTTCAATAATAATTTAGATAAATTAAAAATTATATTTCAATTATGTAGTGACAATACCATTTAGATACATTTAAAATAACAGAAAGAAGTATTTCTATTTTCACTATTTTGGAGGGGTTACGTTGAGTACTTTTAATCTTGAAAATGCCATTTTTGAAATTATTTCATATGGAGGAAATGCAAGAAGTCTGGCTCATGAAGCTTTAACAGCAGCAGAGCAGGAAGATTTCAAAAAATCATCAAATATAATAGAAGAGGCAAAAACAGAATTAAATCAGGCACATTCTGTTCAAACAAAGCTTATTAATATGGAGCTAAATGGAGAAGGAATCGAAAAATCTTTACTGCTCGTTCATGCTCAAGATCATCTAATGACGGCAATCAGTGAATTATCTCTTATCGAACGCATGATTTCGATGCATAAAAAATTCTCTACAGAGGTTAAAAAGTAATCTACTTGAGGTGATATATGAAATACATTATTGGCATTGATGCAGGAGGTACCAAAACAGAAGCAGTTGCTTATAACCAAGATGGCACTGAAATAAGTAGAGGAGTCGCTTCATTTGGTAATCCTGTTATTCACCAAGAAATAGCCTTCGAAAATATAAAAAGCAGCATCCAATCCTGTCTTAGCAAACTTCACGCTGACCGTTGCGTAGGTATTGTTTCAGGGGTAGCAGGTATTGAAGCAAATAACAATCGCCTAGCGTTATATCATAATTTAAATCGTCTTTTTCACGTTCCCATTACGGTATTAAACGATGCAGAACTCAGCTACTTTTCACTTTTAAAAGGTGATGATGGCATCTTAACTATTGCTGGTACCGGATCTGTTTCAATTGGATATCACAATAAAAAAATGTATATGTGTGGAGGCTGGGGGCATCTTTTAGGAGATGAAGGAAGCGCATATGATATTGCCATTCAAGCAATTAAATCTGCTATCGTAGACTTTGAGATGGGCTTGCCCATTCACTCGCTAACAGCTGATTTACTTAATAAAATGAATGTTATAAACGTACCTGAAATTAAATCCTTTGTGTATAAAGAACAAAAATCTATGATCGCCTCGCTCTCCGAAGTTGTCGACTATCATGCACAGAAAGGCGACCTTAGAGCTGCAAACATTCTGCAACAGGCAGGGAATAGCCTAGCTTTGCAGACCATTACCCTTCTCAAAAGACTTTCACTAGCAAATACCGTTAAAGTGGGTTATAGAGGAAGCGTGTTAGAGAAAAATAAAATCGTTCTGCAACACTTCCAACAGAGGTTAACTGATTATAATGCAAAAATTAAATTTGTTCATTCCTGTACATCATCAGCTATCGGTGGATACTACTATGCTCAAAAGCATGAATATTTCAAAGCTTAACTCCACAAATATAAAAAAGGACCTCATCAATGTAATTTAATGATGAAGTCCTTTTTCAATAATAATGGTACTCATGATTTTTACACTTTAAAGATCTTTTATTTTTTCAATTGAAACGATTACTGGAACCGTAGCCCCTTTGTCTCGCTTATTAATATATTCTTTTACTTCTTTTGATTGATAAGCTTTCACAATCTTTTGGAAATCCTTATCGTTTTTATGCTTCGTTTGTGCAGCAATTACATTAATGTATGGCATTGCTGATTTTTTTGATGGGTCTTCTTTATAAAGTGCATCTTTTCCAGGATTTAAACCTGCTTGAACAGCAAATCCATTGTTAATAATAGCCGCTGATACATCATCAAGTGAACGTGCAGTTTGCCCAGCTGCTACGGGCTTAATTGTTAAGTTTTTAGGATTTTCAGTAATTTGCTCAATGCTTCCCTTTGGATCAAAGTCGTCTTTTAACTTAATTAGTTTGGCTGATTGAAGCAATTTCAGTGCGCGTCCAGCATTTGTAACGTCATTCGGTATTGTAATAGTGGATCCTTTTGGAATGTCTTTTACGTCTTTGTACTTATGAGAGTAAATTCCCATTGGTGCAATCACCGTTGAACCGATGGCCGAAATCTTAAGGTTATGGTCTTTTTTAAATTGATTCATGTATGTAATCGTTTGGAACGCATTCAAATCCAGGCTTCCATCATTTAAAGCCTCATTCGGTTGTACATAGTCACTAAAAGAAATAATTTTTAATTTAATATGGTCTTTTTCTACCTTTTGTTGAATCAAGCGCCATAAGTCAGCGTCGTCTCCATTGATTCCAATTTTAACTGTTCTGGTGTCTCCTCCTGTTGCTGAACCACAGCCGGCAAGAGCCAACATTGCAATTAATAATAAACCTACTATACTAATTAACTTTTTCTTCATCCTCTTTTCCTCCTTACAGATCTCGAAAGTGTATTTCCAATACTTTGAATTACTTGAACGATTATCAATAGAAGTATAACTGTAATGACAATGGCTTCTGTTACAAAGCGTTGATAACCATATGTAATAGCCAAATCACCCAATCCTCCGGCACCTACCGCACCAGCAGCTGCAGTGGAGCCAATTAAACTAATGGTTCCAGTAGTAAAAGAAAGGATTAAAGATGGAATAACTTCTGGGATAATGAACTTTGTCACAATTTGATATTTCGTAGCCCCCATCGCATACGCTGCTTCGAGAACTCCATGGTCAACTTCTAACAATGAATTTTCTATTAGACGGGCTAAATATGGTCCTAGAAAAACAGACAGCGGTACGATAGCAGCACCTATCCCAATTGATGTTCCTGTCACAAAACGAGTAAACGGAATAATCGCTATTAATAAAATGATAAAAGGTACTGATCTAACAATATTGACAATGGCATTTAGGATATTAAAAACAATTCTATTTTCTTTAATGTGACCTGGTCTTGTGATGACTAAAATAATGCCCAAAGGCAAACCGATGATTGTTCCACAGATTAGAGAACCAAGCACAGTCCAAAATGTTTCCATACATGCCTGTAAAAACTGCGGCCAAAAAAATTCCCAACTAAAACTCATTTGCTATTACCTCCTTCACTTCAACTCCATGATCTTGGATATAGCGAATGGCTTTTTCACTTTCTCGCTGATCTCCGTCTAGCGTAACGAATAAATTTCCATATGGGCGTTGTTGAAGCTCTGTTACCGATCCATACAGAATATTAAAATGAATATCGAAGCGCTTTGATACTTCCGAAAGAAGAGGCGTTCCTGCTTTTTCTCCGATAAAGATGAAGCGATAAAACTTAGAATCAGATACGGAACTTCGTAAGTTTGAAGGTATCTCATTTTGAAATACCGTATTAACAAAGTTTTGTGTGATCACTCTTTGTGGGTTAGTGAACACGTCATATACGGTGCCTTCTTCAACGATTTCCCCGGCATCAATGACCGCTACTTTATCGCACAAATCCCGAATAACGCTCATTTCATGTGTAATTAAAACAATGGTTAGGTTGTATTCTTTGTTTACCTTTCTTAGTAACTCTAATACGTTTTTCGTAGTTTCAGGGTCGAGAGCAGACGTAGCCTCATCGCATAGTAAATAGTCTGGATCTGTAACTAACGCCCTTGCAATTCCTACCCTTTGCTTTTGACCACCTGATAAGTGGCCCGGATATGCATGTTCTTTTCCGCTTAATCCAACAAAATCTAAAATTTGTTTTACTTTTTCCTGCACCTGATGCTTCTTTTTACCTTCTAGATAAAGAGGCATGGCGACATTATCAAAAACGTTCTTTCCTGATAAGAGGTTAAAATGCTGAAAGATCATGCCAATCTTGCGGCGTTTAATTCTTAATTCATGTTCATTTAACGATGTGATCTCTTCATCTCCTAGAAATATCTCACCTTCACTAGGATCTTCTAGCCGATTCAAACATCGAATGAGCGTGCTTTTTCCTGCCCCAGAAAAGCCGATAATGCCAAATATTTCACCTTCTTTAATCGTTAAATTTATATTTTTTAATGCGTGAACTCTCTGCTTTCCTTCAAATACTTTCGAAACATTTCTCACTTCAATCAAGACTATTCCCCCTCTAGTATTAAGAAGTTTATTCTTATTATGTTTATACAAATACTAGGAATTAAAACGATATTTCTCCATATGTTTTCATTTATTTGTCGCTTGATAAAATTCCGTTTTGATACGGCGTAACAATTCTTTATCTGTTAGTAAGCGGTGGCCTGTAAGAGCTAACGCTTTTGCCCCAGTTAGTAAAGCCTGTTCACCTCGTTCAGAACCAGCAGCTTCTCTAAACTCATGAGTATGAGCAATCAATTGATCCGAACCAATCTTAATGTAAGGATGAGCAGTTGGTGTAACATGACTGACGTTTCCTGCGTCTGTTGAACCAATTCCTTTTACATTTTTACTTACGACATTTTCACCTAACAGACTCAGTTCTTCTTTTACTACTTCATCAAGCGTGTGATTTAACACTAGATCATGCACTTCATTTTGGAAGCGTTCAATTTTCACTTCTGCTCCCGTAGCTAGTGCGGCACCATTTGCGATATTTCGTACCTTCTCCGAAACCTCTTCTGTTCGTTTCCACGTACTTGCCCGAATGAAAAATCTAGCTGAAGCATAATCCGGAATAATATTAGGAGCTTCTCCACCGTGTGTAATAATTCCATGAATTCTCACATCGCTCGGTAATTGCTGGCGAAGAGCATTAATTCCGTTAAACAATTGAATGACTGCATCTAATGCATTAATTCCGCTCTCTGGTGAACCCGCAGCGTGAGCCGACTTACCGTAAAAGTGGAAATCTAATGGATCTACCGCCAGACTAGAAGTAGTAGTAGATGTTTGAGCACTTGGATGAATCATTAGCGCTGCATCCACATCTTGAAGAAGTCCATTTTTAACGAAACTTCCCTTTGCACTTCCGTTTGGCCCTCCTTCTTCTGCTGGAGTACCAAATACCACTACGTTTCCACCAGTTTCTTCTAACAAACGTGATAAAGCAATTCCAGCCGCAACACTTGTCGTCCCAATAATATTATGTCCGCATGCATGCCCTAGCCCAGGGAGAGCATCATATTCTGCTAAAAACCCAATTGTAGGTCCTTCTTTCACGGATTCTTTTCTGGCTATAAATCCTGTCTCATGCCCTGCTACATTAATCGTCACGGTAAATCCTGCATCCTTTAAAATATTGGTCAACGTTTCTGAAGCAAAAAATTCCTGATTTCCGATTTCAGGACGTTGATGAATTTGATGACTTGTTTGAATATATAATTCTTTGTTTTCTTCAATGTTTGTTTTAATTTGGGCACGCTGATTTTCTATTTTTACCTCGTTAAGATCAACATTTGTCGACATTGGGTCTCTCTCCTTTTTATTCACATATCATGCAATAGTAATCGTTTAGCAACGCAAAAACCCCTTCTCCTCATCTACACAAAGACAAGAAGAAGGGGTTATCTATATAACACCGCTATTCTCCTTATCTATCAAATCGCTCCTCAGCGATTTGCAGGAATTGGCACGGTATTTGTTATACAAACCCGTTGCCGAGGTTTCATAGGGCCGGTCCCTCCACCTCTCTGGATAAGAAAATTTCATTTTTATATAATTTTTAATATACGGATTATTCTAGGGTATCTTTTTCAAACTGTCAATACCTTTTATAAATGTATTTACATTCATTTTTATACATTTATCTATCTCCTTTTTGATAGAAGAAGTAACGGAGGCGATGCCTGTATTAAGAAACGTCCTCCAATAATAAAGGTCGCAATAGAATAGAGAATTCTAACTGTTACACTTGAAAGTTTTATATGCTATAAAGCTTCTTTTTAATTAGGATATAACATCATCATAATCACTATATTTCACCTTATAATTTCTTCTTTATCGTTACCAAACTAAATTTTTTACATCTTCTCTCAATAAATTATGAGTTGTAGTCCCCATTCATTCACAAATATTTACGTCTATCTAAAATGAATAAATAATGAATAAACAACTGGATATTACCTCCTGATAAAATAATCATTTGAAAATTATTTTCTTAAGTATCCTTTTTAACTTGTTTCTTTATATCAATAAATCGCTATTCAATCCTAGAATAAAAAAAGCAGACCCCAAAAGGTCTGCTTTTCTCTTATTCACCTAAGTCAACGTTGTGGTACACCTGTTGAACATCGTCTAAGTCTTCTAACGCATCAATCATTTTTTCAAATTGTGCTTGTGCGTCTTCTGGTAGCTCAACGTCATTTTGCGCTAACATAATGATTTCTGCTACTGAGAATTCTGTTACACCAGCTGTTTTGAATGCTTCTTGAACAGCATGGAATTGTTCTGGATCTGCATATACGATTGCTGCGTCTTCTTCTTCAAGAATATCACGCGCATCAACGTCTGCTTCCATTAGTAATTCTAGCACTTCATCACCAGATTTACCTTCTACCCCGATAACAGCTGTTGCGTCGAACATGTAAGCAACCGATCCACTCACACCCATGTTCCCACCGTTTTTACCGAACGCTGCACGAACGTCAGATGCTGTGCGGTTTACGTTATTTGTTAGGGCATCAACAATAACCATTGAACCGTTTGGTCCGAAGCCTTCGTAGCGAAGCTCGTCATAGTTTTCTTCTGCGCCGCCTTTTGCTTTTTCAATCGCACGGTCAATAATTGCTCTTGGTACGTTATATGTTTTAGCACGCTCAAGTACTACTCGTAATGCTTGGTTAGATTCTGGATCTGGTTCACCTTGCTTTGCAGCAACGTAAATTTCACGACCAAATTTTGCGTAGATACGGCTAGTATTAGCATCCTTTGACGCTTTCTTTTCTTTAATATTGTTCCACTTACGACCCATATTGAACACTCTCTTTCTTTTTTTGAATCTATCTCATTTCATCATAAATAAAGTATGTTTTGCGTTTTACACGCAAGTCCTGCATACCATTATACATCAACTCCCCCTCTCATTTCGAGTTTATTAACTAAAATTAGGGAGAAGCTTTCTCTTCAAAATATTGACATTCAAAATTAAGTCGCATACAATAACTACTAATAAAGCACACAAAATTCGTTGATGAGAACTAGTACGCTACAAACTGTTCCACAGAGAGCCGGTGTTTTGCTGAGAACCGGTGCTCAGGGTGTAGCCGAATATCCTCTCTGAGAAGCCAGGCTGAACAGTAAGTAAGCCTGGACGGTAGTCTACCGTTAAAAAGAACGCGTATGATTGTACGTTGCTGAGTGCTATTGATGAACGGTCAATAGAATCCAGGGTGGTACCGCGGGTTAGACCCGTCCCTTGTTTAGAGGGACGGGTCTTTTTTGTGTGCTTTTCATTCATTATGAAGGAGTGGTATCACATGAAAGAAGTAAATGCAAAAGAAACAGCCGTTGAACGCGAACAGCGCACCCAAAAGCGCTGGTCTGAGCAGAAAGTATTTCAGCAATCCGTTGAAAATCGAAAGGATAAACCATCATTCGTTTTCTATGAGGGACCACCGACAGCTAACGGTCTTCCACACGTTGGGCATGCTTTAGGTAGAACGATTAAAGACGTTGTGGCACGATATAAAACAATGTCTGGCTATCACGTGTTGCGAAAGGCTGGTTGGGATACGCACGGGCTCCCTGTCGAGCTTGGGGTGGAAAAACAGCTTGGCATCTCAGGCAAACACGAAATCGAAGGGTATGGCGTAGAGGCATTTATTCAAAAATGTAAGGAAAGTGTGTTTACGTATGAGAAACAGTGGCGATCGTTTACGGAGAAGATCGGCTACTGGGTCGACATGGATGACCCATACGTTACACTTGATCATTCATATATCGAAAGCGTATGGCACGTGCTTGGAACTATACACGAAAAAGGACTGCTTTATAAGGGGCATCGCGTGTCACCATACTGCCCTAGCTGTCAAACATCACTGAGTTCACACGAGGTTGCACAGGGCTATAAAGATGTAAAAGACTTAACAGCAACGGTCAAATTTAAGCGGACCGATCGTGACGGAGAGTTTTTCCTCGGGTGGACGACTACGCCGTGGACATTACCAGCAAACGTTGCGCTAGCTGTTCATCCAGAGATCACCTATGTTCGCGTACAGCAGCAAGGCGAAACATATGTAGTCGCAAAGTCACTCGTTAATGAGGTATTAAAAGGTGACTTTACGCTTTTATCCGAGCATAAAGGAAATGAGTTTGTCGGCATGGCCTATGAGCCTCCGTTTCAAACAGTGCCTGTCTCTAATGGTCATAAGGTGCTCACTGCTGACTATGTTACAGAGGCAAGCGGAACAGGTGTCGTTCATATCGCACCTGCTTATGGGGAGGATGATTACCGCGTAATCAAAGAACATGGCTTTTCTTTTGTTAATGTTGTAGATGAAAAAGGGTATTATACTTCTGATGTTCCGATGTTTGAAGGACGGTTTGTAAAGGATTGCGATGTAGATGTTGTTCGTTACTTGGCTGATCAAGGGCTTCTTTATCACAAAGAAAAATACGAGCATAGCTATCCATTCTGCTGGCGATGTGACTCCCCTCTCCTCTACTATGCGACAGAGAGCTGGTTTATCCAAATGACCGCGATCAAGGATCAGTTAATCGAGAATAACAACGACGTTACTTGGCATCCAGATCATATCAAGCACGGACGCTTTGGAAACTTTTTAGATAACATCGTTGATTGGAACATCAGTCGAAAGCGATACTGGGGAACTCCGCTGAACGTATGGGAATGTGAGCAATGTAACCATCAGCTTGCTCCGAAAAGCATGAAAGAATTGCAGCGCTATGCAACGAGCACTGTAGAAGACGACGTTGAATTACACAAACCATATGTGGATAAAATTGATCTTACGTGCCCTTCTTGTCAGGGTAATATGAAGCGCACGTCAGAAGTCATTGACGTATGGTTTGATAGCGGCGCAATGCCATTTGCACAATATCACTACCCATTTGAAAACAGTGATCAATTCCAAAATCAATTTCCCGCCGATGTTGTCGCAGAAGGGATTGACCAAACACGTGGATGGTTTTATAGCCTCCTCGCCGTATCAACGCTCTTTACAGGGAAAGCACCTTATAAACGAGTTTTATCTCTCGGTCATGTATTAGATGAAAATGGACAAAAAATGTCTAAGAGTAAAGGCAACGCACTTGATCCACTAGAGCTTGTAGACACATTTGGAGCCGATGCACTTAGATGGGCACTTTTAGCTGACAGTGCACCGTGGAATCCAAAGAAGTTCTCTAAGCGCGTCGTACAAGAAGCGAAGTCAAAAGTTATTGATACGCTCATGAACGTATACAGCTTTTACGTTTTATATGCAAAACTCGACGGATACGATCCTGCTCAACATCAGCATACGAAAAGAACAAAACTCGATGAATGGATTCTTTCAAGGCTTCACAGTACGCTACAAAACGTTACACACGGTCTAGAGAACTACGAATTTACAGGCGCTGCCCGTGAGATTGCAGCCTTTATCGAGGAGCTAAGCAACTGGTATGTTCGTCGTTCTAGAGAGCGCTTTTGGGCAAAGGATATGACGACAGAAAAAGCGGCTGCCTACGCAACGCTTCGCGAAGTTCTGTTAACACTTAGTAAAATGATGGCACCTTTTGCACCGTTTATGACAGATGAAGTTCATGAAAATCTTACAGGAGAAAGTGTGCACGTAGCTGATTATCCTACGCTTAACGATAAGCTAGTCAACGTAAAGCTTGAGGAGGAAATGAGCGCTGTCTTACAAGTTGTCGAGCTTGGGCGGAGTATACGTAACAATCACTCACTTAAAGTAAAGCAACCACTTCAAGCGCTAACGATTGTGACTGATGCGGATGTACCGTGGGAAAATTACGAGGACGTCATTAAAGAAGAGCTGAACATCAAACAAATCAAGGTGTCATCACCTCAAGAGAACCTTCTAACATATGAAGTGAAGCTTGATTTTAAAAGTGCTGGACCGAAGTTTGGAAAGCTTGTAAATGAGGTAAACCGCTGGCTAACGAGCCAGACTGATACTGTAGCAAAAGAATTATTAGAGAGAGAACAGCTAGAAGTTCTGTTACACGATCAAATACTTCACCTTACAAAAGAAGATGTGATCATTTCGCAAGTAGCACCAAACGGAATGGCCGTTGCCGCTACAAATGAATTAACGGTTTTACTCACGATCACACTGACAGATGAATTGGTTCATGAAGGAATGGTGCGGGAAGTCGTGCGGGCCGTTCAGGATCAACGTAAAAAGCTTGATTTGCCAGTTAACTTACGAATTGATTTGACGCTCGGGGTGACCGATGAGATGAAGAACATTCTTTCGCAATTTGATTATGTCTTAAAAGAAAATCTATTGTTGAAAAATTTAATGTTGACCGATTTAAAAACAGAACCTACCCTCACGGTGAATCAGCAAGCCGTATCAATCCATATTAACGATAACTAAACAAAAGCCTGCCCGTTCTCACGGGTAGGCTTTTAACAATTAAAATAAATGATTCCATTGAAGATATAGGACAACTGCTCCGATTATGAGCAAAACAAGTGGCATGACTATGCTTTTGAAGCTGTCTTTTATCTTTATATGTGTGAAGACCGCTCCAATCATAGTCACAACAACTAATAAACCACCCCACGCTGCCAGAGCTTCTTTCCATATGCCTGCTACTAATAATCCGGCAGACACGACCTCAACAAGTCCTGTAAAGATGCGGAACCAGCTTGGATAACCATACTGTTTGAACCCCTCCACCATTTGCTTGGAACCAAATTTCATCAGACCAAACATTACAAAGCCAATACCTAAGATTACTTGAAGAATGACGGATAACATCCTCATTCAACCCCCTTGTCATAGGTTTTTTGCTTCGAACAATAGGGTACATGTTCCCTATTACTAGGATATATTGCAAAACAGCCCCAGCTAGAACTTCTTTTTTTGCTCAACCCAGTTTTTACAAAATAACAGATAAAATAGTTTGACAATTTCAACTACCCTAATTATAATTATCTTGAGTTTGAAATATTTTAATTCGAAACAAAGGACAATTGGGAGGAATAACAAATGACAATCGATTTATATGAAGCGTTACAATCACGCCGTTCTTACTATGCAATTAACAAAGATGTAAAAGTATCAGATGAGCGTATTAAAGAAATTGTTGAATTTGCGGTTAAGCACACTCCATCTTCATTTAACTCACAAAGTGCACGTGTTGTGGTTTTAACAGGTGCTGCACATGATAAGCTTTGGGACTTAACAACAGACACATTAAAAGTAGTTGTAGGTGACGGAGACTTCTCTGGAACACAGCAAAAAATGGATTCATTCAAAGCTGGCTACGGCACAGTATTATTCTTTGAAGACGAGTCAGTTGTAAGAGCTCTTCAAGAACAATTTGCTCTATATGCTGACAACTTCCCTGTTTGGTCTAACCAATCATCTGGTATGCACCAACTTGTTGTATGGACAGGACTAGAAGCTGAAGGACTAGGAGCTTCATTACAGCATTACAATCCATTAATCGACGAGCAAGTCAAAGCAGAGTGGAACATTCCAGCAGAATGGAAGCTTATTGCTCAAATGCCTTTCGGAAACCCTGCTGCTGAGCCAGGCGAAAAAGAATTCCAACCGTTAGATACACGCGTAAAATTTTATAAATAATACAAAAAAGCCGCAATTAATTTGCGGCTTTTTTGTATTGTAACTTGTTTTGCAGTCTGCTTTGTGAGAATAAAGCCAAAATAAAAGCCAGCGCCTACAGGCACTGACTTTTCGCTTCGATCATTTGTTTTATAAAAATAAAAACCACCAACAGTATGTATTGGTGGAGACGGTGGGAGTCGAACCCACGTCCAAAAATATCGGCACTTAAGCGTCTACGAGTGTAGTCGGCATATTCGTAATTCGCGATCTCTTCTGCCTACCGACAGGCGTCCGAGTCGCTAGTCTGATTAATCTCTTCCTTCGTCCTCAGACGGCGAACTCCGGCGTAGCCCACTTAAAGTGAGTCCCTTACCCTACCACATGGGCGATGGAGGGAGGAACCGCTAAGCTACTATTAGGCAGCTAAAGCGAAATTGTTGTTTGATTTGCCAGTTATTATTGGCTTTGACGTTTTGACGAGGCCGATCCCCTCGACTCGCGGCTTAAGCTCGAACTATCCCTGTCGAATCCGTAACGTCCCCATATAAAAAAGGAGTTATTCGGAAAAGCTACAACGTCTTGTCATAGCAGGTAGCTACAATGAGCTTAAAATAACTGCGGTAACTGGCAACTACAGTTATTATTATAGCACAAACACAAAATCATGCAAATGTAACTTTTTGTAAGTTACACTTTCTGACGATCTCGGAACGCACGCTCAATGTCACGCTTCGCTTCCTTCTTCTTCAGATCTTCACGCTTGTCATATTTCTTTTTACCCTTCCCGACACCAAGTAAAACTTTCGCAAATCCGTTTTTCAAATACACTTTTAGCGGTACGAGCGAGTAACCTGTCTCTTTCGTATAGCCAATTAGCTTGTTGATTTCACGGCGATGCATTAGTAACTTACGCGTGCGCAGTGGGTCATGGTTATAGCGGTTTCCTTGTTCGTACGGACTTACGTGCATGCTGTATAGAAATAATTCCCCGTTGTGGACACGTGCGTATGAATCTTTTAAGTTCACGCGACCAGCACGAATGGATTTAATTTCTGTCCCTTGCAGCACAATCCCTGTTTCAAATGTTTCCTCAATAAAGTAATCATGGTTTGCTTTTTTGTTTTGAGCTATTACTTTTCCTGCTCCCTTTGGCATAACAATCCCTCTCTATCTACATCAAACTTAGCGGGAGAGCGGAGCCCTAAAGCTCCTTTCTCCTACTATTGTTTTTTGCGCTTTTTCTTTTTCGTCGGCTTTGCAACGCCTTCGTAGAACTTGCGCTTTTTCTTCGGCTTCTTATCAGATGATGATGAGGCTGAAGCTGAAGGTGAAGACGGTTTTCTTCTTGTTGAACGTTCGCCGCCTTGTTTTTTCGTCGGCTTTTTGCGTCCATCCTGTTTCCCTTTAATCACCGTTGGACGTGCTTTACGCTCACGGCGCTGAGAGCCCTTCATACCTTCTACAACAAAATCAACTGAACGCTCTTCTTTATTCACATCGACTACACGTACCGTAATTTCATCACCAATACGAAGAACATTACCTGTGCGCTCACCGATCATAGCGTATTGACGATCATCATAGCGGTAGTAATCGTCTGTTAAGTCACTTACATGAATAAGACCTTCAACCGTATTTTCTAACTCCACGAACACACCGAAGTTTGTTACGGAGCTAATAATACCGTCAAATACTTCGCCGACTTTGTCAGCCATGTATTCTGCTTTCTTCATGTCATCTGTTTCACGCTCTGCATCAACTGCACGACGTTCCATGTTTGACGAATGCTCCGCAATTTCAGGAAGCAGCTCTGCCCATTTCGCGCGCGTATTTTCATCCACTTTTCCTTCGATTAAGTACGTACGAATAAGTCTGTGTACAATTAAATCTGGATAACGGCGGATTGGAGACGTGAAGTGCGTATAGAACTCCGTTGATAGCCCGAAGTGACCTAAGCTATCTGGCGCATAACGAGCTTGCTTCATTGAACGAAGCATAACCGTTGATACAACCATCTCTTCTGGATTGCCGTGAACTTCTTCTAGAAGCTCCTGTAACGCACGTGGATGAACATCGTTTCCTTTGCCTTTGATCGTATAACCAAAGTTTGCGACAAACTCGAAGAAACGCGTTAGCTTTTCTTCGTTTGGCTCTTCATGGATACGATAAATGAACGGGATCTTCATCCAGTGGAAGTGCTCTGCTACCGTTTCATTGGCAACTAGCATGAACTCTTCAATCAAGCGCTCTGCTACCGAACGTTCACGTAGTACAACGTCACTTGGCTTCCCTTCTTCGTCAACCAATACTTTTGCTTCTTTAAAGTCAAAGTCAATGGCACCGCGATCCATACGCTTTTTACGTAGAACACCTGCAAGTTCACCCATAAGTTCAAACATTGGAACGAGCGGTTCATATCTTTCAAGAAGTTCTGGATCTTTGTCATCTAGGATTTTCTTCACGTCTGAATATGTCATACGCTCCGTTGTTTTGATGACGCTTTGGAAGATTTCGTGTTTGACCACTTCACCATGACTGTTGATTTCCATCTCACAAGAAAGCGTTAAGCGATCGACTTGTGGATTTAATGAACAAATCCCGTTTGAAAGACGATGAGGAATCATTGGAATAACGCGGTCTACTAAGTAAACACTCGTTCCGCGATCTTGAGCTTCTACGTCAATCGCGCTATCTTCTGTTACGTAGTAACTAACGTCAGCAATGTGGACACCTAATTTATAATGACCGTTATCAAGCTTTGTCACCGTAACAGCATCATCTAAATCTTTCGCATCTGCGCCATCGATCGTAACGATCATTTGGTCACGTAAATCACGACGATTTTTGATTTCATCTTCGTTAATCGTTTCTGGCGTATCGTTAGCCTGCTGCAAGACGTTCTCTGGGAAAGCCGTTGGCAAACCGTGCTTGTGAATCACTGAAATGATATCCACTCCGGGATCATTTTTATGACCAAGAATTTCAATAACTTCACCTTCTGCACTCATACGACCCTCTGGATAAGAAGTAAGGCGTACGATTACTTTATGTCCGTCAATTGCTCCGTTCTTTGCCTTTTTCGGAATAAAGATATCGCTCACGATTTTTTTATCATCGGCAATCACGAAACCAAAATTACGGCTTTCCGTATACGTTCCGACGATCTCCTTCGTTCCACGCTCAATGATTTTAACAATGGTACCTTCTTGCCTTGAACCGCTTGATTTTGTTGCGACACGTGCAAGAACGATATCACCGTGCATGGCGTTCCCTGTTTCATTCGGTGGAATAAAAATGTCGTCTAGCTCTGTATCCTCTGGATCAACAAACGCAAATCCTTTTGCATGTCCAATAAACTTACCGCGTAGTAAATTCATTTTTTCTGGTAGACCATAGCGATTGCTTCGCGTACGAATAATAAGACCTTGGTCTTCCATCTCTACTAATGCTTTGACAAACAATTTGAACGTAGACGAATCTTCAATACCAAATACTTCTTCCAATTCTTTTACCGTAAGCGGCTTGTATGACTCTTCTTTCATATAAGCAAGCAGACGATCAATGTGTTGCTGCATTTCCTGTTCCATGCTGTTCCCTCCTTTTAATTGGAATCTGACTCTATGTAAAAAGGATGCTCCGCAGATTTATTTTATGTCGGAGCATCATACATTCATTCGCTGTTACCAATCTAAACTCTCTAAAAATTGATATACATCTTCATGGAGCTGATCACGTTCTTTACCAAACGTGATGGCATGACCAGATTCCTCATACCACTTGATGTTTTTGACCGGTGACTCAACACCGTTATAAATAATATTCGCACTGTCCGTATTAATCATGTGATCATTGCGGGCTTGTACCACAAACGTCGGAGCATAAATCATGTCCACAGAATCACGCACGTCGCCAATAAGGTTTTGTAGCTCTTTTAGCGTCGTCATCGGTGTTTCTTCGAACTTCTTCATTTCCTCTTCAATTTGTTCAGGAGTTTTTCCTTCACGCTTTTTATATTCTCTAGCGTATTCCAAAACACCTTCATACATCACTTCTTCGCTCTTAATGTACATAGGCGCACACATGGCCACAATACCCTTTATAGGTACAGTGTAACCCAATTTCAATGAAAATACGCCACCTAGCGAAAGACCCACAGCTGCGATATCTTCATAGCCTTCGTCACGCAGTGATTGATACGCATCTTGTACATCCTTCCACCAATCTTTTGGACCCGTATGAACCAACTCTTCTGGTGATACGCCATGGCCGCTGTAGATTGGGGCATGACACGTATAGCCTTTCGTTTCTAAAAATCTTCCTAGCATGCGAACATCAGCAGAATTTCCTGTAAATCCATGTAGTAATAAAACCGCTCGATCTCCACCCTTAAAAGTAAAAGGTTTCGGTGCAACTAATTTCATGATTTGTGTACTTCCTTTCTTACTTTTAGCTATGTGTATTTTATGATGATATGCATCATTCATGCATTAATGAACTGAGTCATTCCTATCTAAATAAACGTTTGTTTAAATTGTCTTCCGTCTAGAAATATCAAGGCGTTGCCCGACTTCAATCAAACGTTTGTTTAATGCACAATCCTATTGGGTTATTATATCATTTGCCCGTAACGAATAAAAATAAAGTGACAAATTCATGAAGAGGAATTTAACGACTTCCCCCTTCTTAATCCCCTGCATCCAACCAATAAAAAAAGACCAGCCCAAAAGGTGAGCTCGTCTTACAATTTAAAGTAAGTAACTGCGATTGCTAGCCCGAAAAATAAAACCGCCAGAACAATTGTTACGCGATGTAGCACAAGATCAATCCCGCGTGCTTTTTGTTTACCGAATAACTGCTCTGCTCCACCAGAAATGGCACCTGAAAGCCCCGTACTTTTACCTGTTTGTAATAATACAACTACAATAAGGGCAATTGAAACGATCACTAATAATGTTACTAAAACTGTATGCAGCATGTGTCTACACCTCCTGAGTACGCACCTTACCAATTGTTTTAAATGTACCATAAAAGGATGGCATGTACAAGATAACTTCATTTAATATACATAAAATTAACAAAAAATTGTGTCTGATTTCACTTCCCTCTGGAAAGGAAACGGAATCCTTGACATTGACGTTAGTGTTAATGTTTATACTAAGAGAGATGTTTTTGTGAACGTATCAATTGTAAGGAGAGGAAAAAGCATGAGAATTGGTGTCCTAGCCGAAAAAACAGGGGTTAGCGAGCGATCACTACGACATTATGAACAGCAACATCTACTCGTATCAACCCGCCTTAAAAATGGCTATCGTGATTTCGATGAGTCAATGGTCGAGCGTGTAAAGCAGATCCAGCTTTATTTAAGCTTAGGGCTTAACCTCGAGCAGGTAGCCATTATTTTAAAATGTCTTGAAGACAAGCCTCTTTTATACGAAGAGCCGTGTTCCTCTATTATTGATATGTACGAGCAAAAGCTTTCCGATGTAAACGAGCAAATTGCTTTGCTTTCAACCATTAAGCAAAACCTGGAGGATCACGTCGGAATTTTAAAAGAAAATGCAAAAAAACAACGCATATAGGAGATGACCAACATGATTCCATTTTTACAACATAACCCTACTCGACTATGGTTTGGAAAAGACCAAATAACACAGCTTTCAAATGAAGTAGGTGAAAATAAACGCGTGCTACTCGTGTACGGTGGCGGAAGTATTAAACGAAACGGCGTTTACGATGCTGTTATCAATCAGTTAAAACAAGTGAACGCTGAAATTTTTGAACTAACAGGGGTTGAGCCAAACCCTCGTTTGACGACTGTTCATAAAGGAATTGAGATTTGCAAAACAGAGAACATTGATCTCATTCTTGCTATGGGTGGAGGAAGTGTAATTGACTGCACGAAAGCCATTTCAATCGGTGCCACTTACGAGGGTGACGTGTGGGACATTATTACACGTAAATCAACGGCTACTTCTGCCTTACCTTTTGGGACGGTACTAACACTTGCTGCAACAGGATCCGAAATGAACAGTATTTCAGTCATTAGTAACTGGGAGGAAAACGAAAAGCGTGGTTGGGGAAGCCCACTTGTCTACCCAACGTTCTCCATTCTAGATCCGACTTATACGTTCTCAGTGCCTCTTGACCAAACCATTTACGGAGTTGTCGATATGATGTCCCACGCATTAGAGCAGTACTTCCATCGTATTGATAACACGCCAATGATTGATGGGTTCATGGAATCATTCTTAAAAACCGTTATGAACGCAGGAAAAGAACTTGTGAATGATCTAGAGAACTTCTCTTTACGTGAAACAATTATGTATGCGGGGACAACTGCTTTTAATGATACGTTCTCTAACGGAACAGACGGCGGTGACTGGGGTTCACATCAAATTGAGCATGCGCTATCAGCTCTTTATGACATCCCTCATGGTGGTGGATTAGCAATCGTATTCCCGAACTGGATGAAATATTGCGCAGAGTTTGATCCAACGCGTATGAAAATGCTCGCGGTAAATGTTCTTGGCGTGTCAGCAGAAGGCAAGACAGACTTAGAGGTGGCGCATGAAGGAGCAGATGCACTTCGTAGCTTCTGGAATTCTCTCGGTGCCCCGAATCGCTTAGCAGATTATGACATTGACGATTCACGCCTAGATGAGCTTGTTGAAAAATCATTCATGAAGGATCAAGTCGGCTCTTATAAAATCTTAAACAAAGACGACGTGCGTGAAATTTTAAAAATGAGCATGTAATTGAAAACCAGGTGCTAGCTGCGCCTGGTTTTTCATTAACAAAAAAAGCTGCCCCAGAGGGACAGCTTTTTTCTATTCAGTCAGACAACTTATTTTTTTAAGTTGTAGAAAGATTTAAGACCATCGTATTTAGAAACTTCACCAAGTTGGTCTTCGATACGAAGTAATTGGTTGTATTTCGCAACACGGTCAGTACGTGAAGGAGCACCAGTTTTGATTTGACCAGCGTTTAATGCAACTGCGATGTCAGCAATTGTGCTGTCTTCAGTTTCACCAGAACGGTGAGAGATAACTGCAGTGTAACCAGCGCGTTTTGCCATTTCGATTGCATCAAATGTTTCAGTTAATGTACCGATTTGGTTAACTTTGATAAGGATTGAGTTAGAGATTCCTTTTTCAATACCTTCAGCTAATTTTTTAGTGTTTGTTACGAATAGATCGTCACCAACTAATTGAACTTTGTTACCAATACGTTCAGTTAGTAATTTGTGGCCATCCCAGTCGTTTTCGTCTAAGCCATCTTCAATAGAGATGATTGGGTATTTAGCAACAAGATCTTCGTAGAAAGCAACCATTTCTTCAGAAGTAAGAGATTTGCCTTCACCAGCAAGATGGTATTTACCGTCTTCTTTGTTGTAGATTTCAGAAGATGCAACGTCCATTGCAAGCATAACTTCTTCACCTGGTTTGTAACCAGCTTTTTCGATTGCTTCAATGATTGTTTGAAGAGCTTCTTCGTTAGAACCAAGGTTTGGAGCGAAACCACCTTCGTCACCTACAGCTGTGTTGTAACCTTTACCTTTAAGTACAGATTTTAAGCTGTGGAAGATTTCAGCGCCCATACGTAGAGCTTCTTTGAAGTTAGCTGCACCAACAGGCATTACCATGAATTCTTGAATGTCAACGTTGTTATCAGCATGAGCTCCACCGTTGATGATGTTCATCATTGGTACTGGAAGAGTTTTAGCATTTACGCCACCAAGGTATTGGTATAAAGGCATATCATAGTAGTCAGCTGCTGCACGAGCTACTGCCATAGAAACACCAAGGATTGCGTTAGCACCTAATTCACCTTTGTTTTCAGTTCCGTCAAGTTCGATTAACGCTTTGTCAATTGCAACTTGATCGAATACATCGTAACCGATGATTGCTGGAGCGATTTTTTCGTTTACGTTTTCAACTGCTTTTAAAACACCTTTACCAAGGTAACGATCTTTGTCACCATCACGTAATTCAACTGCTTCGTATTCACCAGTTGAAGCACCACTTGGTACTAATGCGCGACCCATTGCGCCTGACTCAGTGTATACTTCTACCTCTACAGTTGGGTTACCACGAGAATCTAATACTTCACGACCATAAATATCAACGATAATTGACATGTTACATTCTCCTTTTCATCTAGAAAATTTATTTGATTAACGTTTTGCCTGTCATTTCTTTTGGTTGTTCTACGCCTAGTAGTGTAAGCATTGTTGGTGCTAAGTCACCTAGGATTCCACCATCACGAAGCTCAATTCCTTTTTTCGTTACGATTACAGGAACCGGATTCGTTGTGTGAGCTGTATGCGGATTGCCTTCGTCCGTTGTAATGATGTCTGCATTACCATGGTCAGCCGTGATAATCACTGTGCCGCCTTTTTCTGTAATTGCATCAACAACTTTTCCAAGACATTCGTCTACCGTTTCAATTGCCTTGATTGTTGGCTCAAGCATGCCTGAGTGTCCAACCATATCAGGGTTTGCAAAGTTCAACAGAATTGCATCTTGCTTATCACCAGCGATTTGCTCTAGTAACGCGTCCGTCACTTCGTAAGCACTCATTTCTGGTTTTAAGTCATACGTTGCTACCTTCGGAGAATCAATTAAAATACGTGTTTCTCCTGGGAATTCTGCTTCACGACCACCGCTCATAAAGAACGTTACGTGAGGATATTTTTCAGTTTCAGCGATACGAAGCTGTCTTAAGTTGTTTTGTGATAGCACTTCACCCAATGTGTTATCCATTCCAACTGGTTTGAACGCAACGTACCCGTCTACTGTTTCACTAAAGTGCGTAAAGCACACGAAGTGAAGGTTTTTTGGGTGTTTTTCTCCACGATCAAATGAACGGAAATCTTCGTTCGTGAACGTGTTTGAAATTTGAATCGCGCGGTCTGGACGGAAGTTGTAGAAAATTACCGCATCGTCATCTTGAATAGTGGCCACTGGTTTACCATTCTCTTGAATAACAGAAGGTAAAACGAATTCGTCATAGATGCCATTTTTGTAAGAGTCTTCTACAAGTTCGTACTCGTTTTCGTAAGCTGGACCTTCGCCATATACCATAGCTCGGTAAGCTTTCTCAACGCGTTCCCAACGCTTGTCACGGTCCATTGAGTAGTAACGACCTGAAAGTGTCGCTAATTTACCAATACCGTATTCTTTGATTTTTTCGTTCAATTCGTTTAAATACTTCTCTGCTGATTGAGGTGCTACATCGCGACCATCAAGGAAACCGTGAATGTATACTTGTTTCACGCCTTCTTTTTTCGCAAGACGAAGTAATGCATATAAGTGTTCAATGTGACTATGCACACCACCATCAGAAAGCAGACCAAACACATGAAGGTTTGTACCTTTTTCTTTTACGTGGTTAACCGCATTTAGGAACGTTTCATTTTCAAAGAACTCGCCCTCACGGATTGCTACATTCACACGTGTTAAACTTTGATATACGATGCGCCCTGCACCGATATTCAAATGTCCAACTTCTGAGTTACCCATTTGTCCATCAGGAAGTCCAACTGCTTCGCCTGATGCTGTTAACGTTGCGTGTGGATATTCATTCCACAAACGATCAAAGTTTGGTTTTTTCGCTTGAGCGACCGCATTACCATGCTCTTCGCCACGAAGTCCAAAACCATCTAAGATGATTAAAGCAACTGGTTTATTACTCATTGTTACCTGCCTCCAAAAGTTGTAGGAAAGATTGCGCTTCAAGACTTGCGCCACCTACTAAAGCACCGTCGATGTCAGGTTGAGAAAGATATTCTTTAATGTTAGCTGGTTTTACACTACCACCGTATTGGATACGTACTGCATCAGCAACATCTTGAGAGAATTGCTCAGCCACTACGCTACGGATATATCCACAAACTTCGTTTGCATCTGCAGATGTAGAAGATTTGCCTGTACCGATTGCCCAGATTGGCTCATAAGCGATAACAGTTTGTTTTGCTTGCTCGTCAGTTAAGCCTTTGAAAGCTTCTTTTACTTGTTGAGCTACAACTGTTTTTGTTTCGTTGTTTTCATACTGCTCGTCTGTTTCACCACAGCACACGATTGGTACTAGGTTATGAGCGAAAGCTGCTAACGTTTTTTTGTTAACCGTTTCGTCCGTTTCAGCGAACATTTCACGACGCTCTGAATGACCAAGGATTACGTATTGTACGCCTAGATCTTGTAATGCTACAGGGCTAACTTCCCCTGTGAATGCACCACTTTGTTCAAAGTGCATGTTTTGAGCACCGACTTTAAGGTCAGTTCCTTTAGTTGCTTCTACTAAACGGTCTAAAAATAGCGCAGGCGCACATACTACTGCATCTACTTTTTCAGATCCAGGTACAGATCCTTTTACTTCTTCCACAAAGCTTGTCGCTTCTGAAAGAACTTTGTTCATTTTCCAGTTACCTGCAATAATTGGCTTACGCATAGTTATCATCCTTTTTCAGTTTGATAGTCAAGACTTGCTCTGTTTTGCATGTTAAAAGACTACAGTTTCCTGTATTGGCTCGTCTTTTATCACCTTCCTACCCAACTTCTCCCCTTCGTAATCGGCATTTTACATGTGGTTAAAAGAGCGTGTGGGTCATAGCTTTCTTATTCATCACGGTACTTCCGGAAAACCGGTTGGCTCAAGTACTTGACGGTAATAGCACCATGACCTGTCTCCACTCTTTTAGAGAATTAAGCATTCAGGCTGTAATGCAATTCTTACTTGTCGTTTAGAGCTACAACGCCTGGTAATTCTTTACCTTCCATAAATTCTAAGGAAGCACCGCCACCTGTAGAGATATGGTTCATTTTGTCAGCTAATTTGAATTTCTCAGCTGCTGCTGCAGAGTCTCCACCACCGATAACAGAATATGTATCAGTTGATTCTGCTAAAGCTTCTGCTACTGCTTTTGTACCGTTTGCGAATGTATCAAGTTCGAATACACCCATTGGTCCATTCCAGATCACAAGCTTAGAGTTTTTGATTACGTCTGCATAAATTTCACGAGTTTTAGGGCCTGCATCTAAACCTTCCCAATCACTTGGAATGTTTTCGATCGGCACGATTTGCGTGTTTGCATCATTTGAGAAATCGTCACCAACAACGACATCTACCGGCATGTAGAAGTTTACGTTGTTTGCTTTTGCTTTCTCCATGAATGATTTTGCAAGGTCAATTTTATCTTCTTCAAGAAGAGATTTACCTACTTCATAACCACGAGCTTTGATGAACGTATAAGCAAGTCCGCCACCGATGATTAGGTTATCGACTTTATCTAATAAATGATCGATTACACCGATTTTGTCTTTTACTTTCGCTCCACCAATGATTGCTGTGAATGGGCGCTCTGGATTTGATAAAGCTTTTCCAAGTACGTCAAGCTCTTTTTCCATTAAGATACCCGCTACTGCTGGAAGATGATGTGCAATCCCTTCAGTAGAAGCATGCGCACGGTGAGCAGCACCGAATGCATCATTTACATATACATCTGCTAGTTCAGCAAATGATTTTGCTAATTCTGCATCGTTTTTCTCTTCACCAGGGTAGAAACGTACGTTTTCAAGTACTAAAACATCGCCTTCGTTCATGTCAGCGATTTGTTTTTGTACGTTTTCACCAAAAGCTTCGTCTGCTTTCGCTACGTCTTTTCCTAGATGTTGTTGTAAGCGTTCAGCTACTGCATTTAAGCGTAGCTCTTCTACTACTTGACCTTTCGGACGACCAAGATGGCTAGCTAAAATAACTTTTGCTCCTTGTTCTACTAAATAGTTAATAGTAGGTAAAGCAGCACGGATACGAGTATCATCTGTTACTTTCCCATCTTTCATTGGCACGTTGAAGTCAACGCGGCAGAATACTCGCTTTCCTTTTAAATCGATGTCACGAACTGTTTTCTTGTTCATCGTCAAAAGGCCTCCCTTATGTTCAATGTATTGGCAGACTTTGTTTATGAAGTGGTGCTCCTGTAAACAATCGTCTAAATAAAACAAGGGAAAGTAGGGGTATAAGCCCCACTCCCCCTAATCACGTTCCATTATAAAGGTTCTCGTTCATCAAATCCAATGATATCCGACATTCTTCGACACCGCTGCTAAACAACGGTGCCGAACTGTCTTTTATCACGAAGCATATTCTTGTTGTGGCACGATGTGCTCCTAGATGTATGCTTCTCTGTTAAGAATTAAAGTCCTTTAGAAGCGATGTAGTCAACTAGGTCAACAACGCGGTTAGAGTAACCACTTTCGTTGTCATACCAAGAGATAACTTTAACCATGCTATCTTCCATTACCATTGTAGATAATGCATCGATAGTAGAAGAGTTAGCGTTACCGTTGTAGTCACCAGATACTAGTGGCTCTTCGCTGTAACCAAGGATTCCTTTAAGATCACCTTCAGCTGCTTCTTTAAGAGCTGCGTTTACTTCTTCAACTGTTACGTTTTTGTCTAGTTCAGCAACTAAGTCTACTAGAGAAACGTTTGGAGTTGGAACACGCATAGCTCCACCGTTTAATTTACCTTTTAATTCAGGTAATACTAGAGATACTGCTTTAGCAGCACCAGTAGTTGTTGGGATGATGTTTTCAGCTGCTGCACGAGCACGACGGTAATCTTTATGAGGTAAGTCTAAGATTTGTTGGTCGTTTGTGTAAGAGTGAACAGTTGTCATCATACCACGTTTGATACCGAATTTATCGTTTAATACTTTAGCGAATGGCGCTAAGCAGTTTGTAGTACAAGAAGCGTTAGAAATTACATCGTGGCTTGCTGCATCGTATTTATCATGGTTTACACCCATAACGATTGTGATGTCTTCATCAGTTGCAGGAGCAGAGATGATAACTTTTTTAGCACCAGCTTCTAAGTGTTTTGCAGCGTCTGCACGTTTAGTGAAGAAACCAGTAGATTCTACTACTACTTCTACTCCACGGTCAGCCCAAGCTAATTTAGCTGGGTCGCGCTCAGCAGATACTTGAATTGTTTTTCCATCAACGATTAGATTGTTTCCATCTACAGAAACCTCAGCATCTAATTTGCCGTGAACAGAATCATATTTTAAAAGATGAGCTAACATGTTAGCATCTGTTAAGTCATTAACCGCTACTACGTCCACGTTAGGATTTTTTAATGCTGCACGGAATACGTTACGACCGATACGGCCAAAACCATTAATACCAATTTTTACTGCCATGATAATTTCCTCCTTGAAAAGTGAGTAATTTTTATATATCAGGGATAATATCCCCTACTAACTGTTTTGCGGCACCTTCATCGGTAATTAATATCGAATCATGTGCTTGTTTCATAAACGCTCGGATCGCTTTTGCTTTTGATGACCCACCGGCTACGGCAATAACACACTTATTATTCTGTAAATCGTCTAGTTGTATGCCAACTGTTTTTACTTTGTGAACAATATTGCCTTCTTGGTCAAAATAATAACCAAATGCCTCACCTACCGCGTGGCCTTCCTCAATTTTCGCTAAATCTGAATCAGACGTTTGACGGCGTGCTGCCATTGTCATCGCGTCTCCAATTCCATGAACAACCATATCGGCTGATTTAATCATGCGAATCGTCTCCCGAATGGAAGGTTCAGTTATAATTGAGCGATATGCCTCGTCGCTTAGCTGATCTGGAATATGTAGCAGGCGATAGTTCGATGAGAACTTGTCAGCCATTTTCGCACAAATCGTGTTTGCTTGATTTTCTACATGCTCTCCTAGTCCACCACGTGCGGGAACAAACAGCGTATCACGATCTTTTCGGTCTGGAATCATCATCTCCGCTACAGAAGCGAGCGTTGTTCCACCTGTAACAGCAACGATATTTTTTTTGCCAATGAGACGCTCTTTTATACATCCGGCACATGCTCTTCCCATTTCTTTTTTGACCCAAGGTGACTGATCACTATCACCAGAGACCACAATGACACGAGAAATACCAAGTGCTTTCTGTATTGTTGTTTCCAATAAACGCTGTCCTGAAACTTCTTTCATAATATCTTCTAATTGTGAAAGGAGCATTTCGCCTTCTGTCGTTAGCGTCATACCAGATGTTTTGATATCAATTAAATTCTGCTCATTCAGAAAAGTTACTTCGCTTCGTAGCACACGTTCAGTTACTTCCAAACTGCTTGCTAAGTTTCTTCTTCCGATTGGTTGCATGAACCGTATGTACTGCAAAATTTGATATCGCTTCTGCATGACCGATAGAAGCTCAGGCACTAATTTTTGTTGAATGTTTAAAAGCGAATACATTAACAATTCCCCTTAAGGTACAAATAGAGTTGGACATTTTTTGTCCCGTATAGACATATTATGTCCCACCTACTGCAAAAAAAATTCACCCTGTTACGAAACTTATTTTAACAGGAGTGAAGACGTTATTCAACTAATACATCACGTTATTTTAAAAGTAAACGCTTTCTTATTTTTTTAGCGTCAATTATCCCAAAATCTACCTCTTCTCCGTTTATTTCCACCACCGGAATCATGATTTGATACTTCTCTAAAAGAGCGTCATCTTCATAGATATCGATCAGTGTATACGTAAAGGGATATTCTTTTTTTAATTCCTCTAATAAATCAATTGCTTTGTCACATAGCGAACATGTTTCTTTTGTATAGACGACGATTTCCACTCTGCTTCCCCCTCTAACAAACATACACTTTCCGCTGTGAAGACGGTAAAATATGAAGCTCATCGCGATACTTCGCTACCGTTCTTCGAGAAACCGACATGTTATACGCTTCCTTCAGCAGTTTGGTAAGCTGTTGATCTGATAACGGCTTTTGTCTATTTTCATTCGCAATAAGCGTTTGCATGGCCTCTTTAATCTGTGCAGAAGAGGATGCCTCTCCATCTTCTGATACTCGACTATTAAAAAAAACGTTCATTTCATAGGTCCCAAAAGATGTTTCAACATATTTATTGCGGATTGCTCTACTGATAGTTGATTCATGGACGCCTATTTTGTCCGCAAGTTGCTTCATTGTCAGTGGTTTCATATAAGCCATTCCATTAGAGAAGAAGGCTTCCTGCTCTATCAACAGTGCCTCCATAATAAGTTGAAGCGTTTGCTTCCTCGTATTTAAGCTTTTCATAATCCACTGCAATTCCCGCTGCTTGTCTTCTAAATAAGCCTTCGCTTCCGTGCTTCTGCTTTCAGCTAATACGTTCATATACTGTTGATTTAATCGAATCGTAAAATCTGTTTCAGCGTTCATGTGAACATCATAGCGATCAGCTACTTTTTTCACGATAAAGTCAGGCGTAATATAACGATGACGTTCATTTGAATATTGTAATCCAGGTCGCGGGTTCAAATGGATGATTTGGTCATTAATTTCTTGAATATCTCCCGTGGTCACATTCAGTTCTCGACTAAGCTTCTCCCATTTCTTTAGCGCAAATGCCTCAAAGTGGTCTTTAAGCAACTGAAGTGCAAGCGGCGTTTCCTGTTTCTTTCTCTTTAATTGAATCCACAAGCATTCAGATAAGTTTCGCGCTCCGACTCCACTAGGCTCTAACTGCTGAAGCGTTTTAAGACTGCTTTTGACAATTTCTCGGTCTTTTCCTAGAACCTCACTGACATGCTCAATATCCTCATCAAGATATCCGTACTCATTTAAACTATAAATAAGGTATGTAATAATAAGCTCCTCTTCAGAAGAAATAGGCAGGAAATGAAGCTGAGAAATTAAATGCTCCTGTAACGATTCATAGTCATCTCTTAATTGATCAAATTCAATGGACGGTTTCATCGAATGACGATCACTTTTTAAAGATGTCGAACCAAGCTCTTGAAAATCCATTAGCGGATTTTGCATTGCTTGTTCTTGTAGAAAAGTTAGAATCTCTGTATATGAATATTGAAGCAGTGATATAGCCTGTGAAAGCTCCTTGCTCATCACTACACGCAATGATTGGGTTTGAAATAAACCTACTTCCATGTGTCTCTCCCCTCTGATGCCACAACGTGGAACGTAACCTTTTTCAGTACACCTGTTTTAAAACGCTTACATTGGTACCTATATTTTACTATAAAACGTTACATTCGAAAACATTTGTGTAAAGGAAGCTGACTACCAAAAATTTTCACTTTTCATTTTAAATGGATTTGTTATACTTTCACCATACGAACAAGCGTCGTATCTACTATTGATTTTTGTCCAGCTTCGGCAGGCTGGACTTTTTACATAAAAAAGCAGCCCTCGCGTTGAGAACTGCTTTTTTCTTATTTTACTTGAATGGTTTTAGCCATTTCTAAATATGCCGGTAGCTCGTCATTTGCGGAAGACGTGTAGATGCTTAATAGTAACGGGCTTTTACCCTGAATAAGGATCATTCTCACGTTATCCTCTCCCGTCGATGCTTCGTACCATGTTGCGTCTTTAAATGCTGGCTTTTGGGCATTATCCGTGATCTTTTTCGCTTCTGAGCTAATTGCTTCCGCGCTCTCTTTCATATTCGCTTCAGCTTGTTCAAGTGTAACATCGCTTGGCAGTACCTCCACACGCATAAACGAATGGGAGTCTTTAATATTAGCAATGCTATCTTTTCCTGGCTCTTCCTCTAGCAAATCGTAGTTTTCAAGAACATAGAGTGAATAAGGTTGATTTGTGCTTTCTTTCAACATCGCATCTTTTTGTACAGCTTGTCCATTTTCTTCAACCGTTAATTTCTTCTCTGGCACACGAACGGTTGTGTCGCTCGATGTTGCTTGATCTTCTTTTTCTTCTGTTGCGTTGTCTTCTGCAGATGTCGTAGAACTATCATCTTTACCTACCTCATCCGTTGATGAAGCAGTAGAGTCGTCTGTCTTTGTGGAAGTAGCGTCATCTGTTTTTGTAGAAGCAGCGCTATCCTTAGCAGTCGAATCATCTGCTGAGTCTTTTCCCTCTGTACCTGATTCTGTATCAGATGTTGCATCTGTTGTTTCGGACTTTTCTTCCGTCTTTTTCGTATCCGTTGAATCATTCTTCGCTACGCTTTCTTCTTTTTTATCCGAAGTTGTCGTTTTGTCTGATCCCTCATTAGTCGTTCCACAAGCGGAAAGAACGAAAGCGAGCGCCGCACTGAGCATGAGCATTTTGCTTACATATTTCATTATTTTTCCTCCTAAGTTGTTCTTTTCCTTCTATAACTGTTGTAAATCATAGCGGGGAATTAAGCAAGAGATTCTAAAGTCTTATTCGCTCCTCTCGCGCTAGCTGTGCAGAGAAGCTGGAGCTCTTTTTTGAAAAAAGGTACTTTTTTCTTATAGCGCTCTCTCTTCTAGTTATCGTTTATTTTCATGTTTTTTACAGTGTTTTTCTAAATTAAGGAATAAAAAAAGTCGTTGCTACAAATGTAACAACGACTCGGTACGCCCTCGACAGGATTCGAACCCACCCTAAGAGAACCGGAATCTCTTGTGCTATCCACTACACTACGAGGGCAAAAAATCACTCTACCCTTAATTATAGGTAATTCCACAACATTTTTCAAGCGATATTGCCGAATTTTGGCTTCAAAAGCCTTGATTCATCACACTTCTCGACAGAATTTGACGCAGAGTGCTATTATTCTTTATATCCTTTCCTTCCAGTAGAAATAGATGTTCCTAGCTTTCTTGGGAGCCGGGTTTAAATTTCAATTGTTGGGGGAAAAATTGAAATTATGTACGCGTAAGAAAAGGAATATCATAAAATCATATGGAATATGTTTAAAGGGAAATCCTTTCGTTTGACCTTCCCTGACCTTATGTGTATTATTAAGGATACATAACAAAAATTTTTATTTAGAGGAGGAATTTACATGAATTTAATTCCTACAGTTATTGAACAAACCAACCGTGGTGAACGTGCATACGACATCTACTCTCGTTTATTAAAAGATCGTATTATCATGCTTGGTAGCGCTATTGATGACAACGTAGCAAATTCAATTGTTTCTCAGCTTTTATTCTTGGCTGCTGAAGATCCAGAAAAAGATATCTCTTTATACATTAACAGCCCAGGTGGTTCTATTACAGCTGGTATGGCAATCTATGACACGATGCAATTCATTAAGCCAAAGGTTTCAACAATCTGCATCGGTATGGCTGCTTCAATGGGTGCTTTCTTACTTGCAGCTGGTGAAAAAGGCAAACGATTTGCTTTACCAAACAGTGAAGTAATGATTCACCAACCACTAGGTGGGGCACAAGGTCAAGCAACGGAAATTGAAATTGCGGCAAAACGCATTTTATTCCTACGCGAAAAACTAAACCAAATTCTATCTGAACGTACAGGTCAACCAATCGAAGTTATTGGCCGTGATACAGACCGTGATAACTTCATGACGGCTGAGCGTGCAGTAGAATATGGATTAATCGACCGCATCATGACAAGCGATCCTACACAAACAGTATAATAAGCTGAAAAAAAGTGCATTCTCTGGAATGCACTTTTTTATTTAGCCTTCTTTTTGCACGTAGTTTACTAGCGCTTCAATTGCTTCTTCTTCGTCTGCTCCATCGGCAATTAACGTAATTTCAGAGCCTGAATAAACAGCTAAGCTCATTAACCCCATAATGCTCTTGGCGTTTACTTTTTTACCTTCCTTCTCTAAAAACACGTCTGATGAAAAACGATTTGCTTCTTGTACGAATAGTGCAGCCGGCCTTGCTTGTAAACCCGTTTTTAATAGAACTTCTACCTTTTTTTCGACCATTGCTTCATTCCTCCTTTTTTCACTCTTCTTTTTTATATAGATTCCCTGCAAATGAGATAAACCCTCTCAACAAAATGCATATTTGATCTATACAAAATTTATCCCTTTTGTTTGTTGTCTTAAGCATCGTATTTATGAAATCGTTTGACCTGCTCGTAAACGATCGGCAATTTCATCGATTTTACGAAGACGATGATTAATCCCTGATTTACTGATCGGACCTCCTGAAAGCATTTCTCCGAGTTCTTTCAGCGTTACATCTTGATATTCAACACGTAAACGCGCAATTTCTCGAAGCTTATCAGGAAGTACGTCTAGCCCCACGGTTCCTTGAATATATTCAATGTTTTCAACCTGTCGAAGGGCCGCTCCAATCGTTTTGTTCAGGTTAGCTGTTTCACAATTTACGAGACGATTAACCGAGTTTCTCATATCCCTCACAATTCGAACATCTTCAAATCGTAGCAGTGCACTATGCGCACCAATAATACTGAGAAATTCAGTAATTTTTTCTGCTTCCTTCAAATACGTAATGAAGCCTTTTTTACGCTCTAGCGTTTTGCTGTTTAACTGAAACGTATTCATCAGCTCACATAACGACGTATTGTGCTCTTCATATAAGGAAAAAATCTCGACATGATATGAAGATGTTTCCGGATTGTTAATGGAACCCCCTGCTAAAAACGCTCCTCTTAAGTAAGAACGTTTGCAGCATTTCTTTTTAACCAAGTCCTCTGAAATATCATGTATAAACGTGAAATCCTGGTTTACGATTCGTAAATCTTCAAGAATCACGCGCGCTTTTTCCATTAATCGAACGATATAGACATTGTTCTTTTTCAGTCTCATTTTCTTCCGAACGAGTAGCTCGACTGAAACATCATAGCTTTTTTTGAGCAATACATAGATACGACGTGCAATAGCTGCATTTTCCGTTTGAACGTCTACCACTACTTTTCGATTAGAAAAGGAGAGAGAACCATTCATCCGAATCAGTGCTGATAGCTCCGCTTTCGCACAGCAATCCTTTGACTCTAAGTTCGTTAATTCCTTTTTGGTTTCTGAAGCAAAAGACAACTTCCCACCTCCGTTCCCGTACTAAAAATCGTACGCCTGTCACTCTGTTATGAAATCGTCATGACTAGGATTATACTTCTCTCCTAATAAATCGAGTAGCAACAACGCTACTTTTTTCGTGTCATGGCGAATAATGTGTCCATCATATTGAACAATATGTTCCGCGATCACTTCTAACCCCAACTTCTTCAATTCCTCTTCATCAAGCTCTACTGGCGTAGCGTTCTCTTCCTCGTATTTGCGCTTCACGATGTTTGGTACAGGAGCACTATTGACGATTACACTCGTCAAAAACGGTTCTGGCAAATGATCATACAATGCTTTAATATGATCAGCTGCTGTGTAATTAGAGGTTTCTCCTGCTTGTGTCATAATATTGCACACGTACACCTTCTTCGCATCGGATTTACAAAGTTCTTCTCCGATTTTTGGGACAAGTAAATTAGGGAGAATGCTTGTATACAAGCTTCCGGGACCAAAAACAATGAGGTCAGCACGACGAATCGCCTTTAACGTCTCAGCTAGAGGTTTAATGTCAGGAGGAGATAAAAATACTCGCTTAATCTGCTTGTTCGCTTCTGGAATTTTTGACTCACCTGTTATAATCGTTCCATCCTCCATTTCAGCGTGTAAAACCACGCTTCGATTTGCGGATGGAATAACCTTACCACGCACGTTTAGTACTTTACTCATTTCACGAATGGCATGCATAAAGTCTCCTGTGATGGAGGTCATGGCTGCTAAAAATAAATTCCCTACAGAATGACCGGTTAGCTCATTTCCCGTTTCAAAACGATGCTGAAATAACTCTTCTACAAGAGGCTCTACATCTGATAACGCAGTCAATACATTTCGAATGTCTCCGGGAGCTGGAATTTCCAGCTCATCACGAAGTCTTCCTGAGCTTCCCCCGTCATCTGCGACAGTCACAATGGCAGTAATATCAATTGGATAATTTTTTAATCCTCTCAACAGCACCGACAATCCAGTGCCACCGCCAATGACTACTACTTTAGGTATTACGCGCTCACTGCCGGCAGTCATCGCTTCGTTTCCTTTCTCCTCTCAATATCTCGATGTGAAATATGAGTATTGTATTCTGTCTCAAAGTGATGGCCAATATGTTCTGCGAGCGTAACAGAGCGATGTTGACCTCCCGTACAACCGATTGCCACTACAAGCTGACTTTTTCCTTCTCGCTTGTAATGTGGTAGCATAAATGCTAACAAATCGATTGTTTTTTCAATAAACTTTTGTGTCTCATTCCACTTTAAAACGTATGAAGACACTTCTTCCTCTAATCCCGTTTTAGGACGCATATGGTCTATATAATGTGGGTTAGGTAGAAAACGCACATCAAATACTAGATCAGCATCAATCGGCAGTCCATATTTAAAGCCAAAAGACATCACATTTACTGAAAATACTTCCCCCGCATTAGAAGAAAACTGCTTTAAGATTTTCTCTCGAAGCTCCCGAGGCTTCAAGTCGGATGTATCAAGAATTAGCTGTGCGCGTCCCTTCAAATCCTCTAAAAGCGCTCGTTCGTTTTCAATGCCTTCTAATGGAAGACCTGTTGGTGAAAGCGGGTGAGATCGTCTCGTTTCTTTGTAGCGAGAGACGAGGACGGAATCTTTGGCATCTAAAAATAAAATTTGCGGTGAAATCCACGTCGTCTCCGCAATATTATCTAGCGCCGCTAACAAGCTTTCGAAGAAATCACGGCCTCTTAAATCCATGACAAGCGCGACTTGGTTCATTTTATTTCCGGACTCTTTCATTAACTCTAGAAATTTAGGCAGCAGTGTTGGAGGAAGGTTATCTACGCAAAAATAACCTAAGTCCTCTAAGCTTTGAATTGCGACTGTTTTCCCAGCACCTGACATGCCCGTTATAATGACTAATTTAATATCGTTTACAGCACCAACACTCATTCTTGTCTCCCCCTAATAAACGAAACCTTCCTTACAAATAAGGCGGCTTCAGTTTTCTATACCTCTAACGGCTTCATGCCCTCTTACGGTAAGAATAAGCGTATTTACATCCTGTTAAGTTGGATCTATTCGATAGGCTAGCAGCTCAAAGTCTGTTGTATACGTAAAGTTTCCATAGATAACGCCGCTTCCCTTTGCCACATAATCAATAATATGATAATCCCCTGGGGCCATCGGAAGCTCGCTAACATCCTCAAGCTCATGCCATGACAGCTTACCTTCTTCAGATTCTAGCACATTTGTCCCATCAAAATCTGTAGCAAAAAAAGTAAACATCATCCATTCAGAAACGACTTGATCGTTTTCTTTCATTGTAAACGTAAAAATTCCTTTTACCGTCGGATTTTTTAAGTAAATTCCCGTTTCCTCACGATACTCCCGCACAACGGTATCTTTAACAGATTCCCCTTGCTCCATTTTCCCGCCTGGGGCCACCCACCAGTTGCGTCGGGGTTTTTGAAGCAATAACACTTTGTTATCTTTTACTAATACACAGTTTGTGACCCTTTGCATCTTATTCACCTCACGAATATACACGTTTATCATTTATTATACTACGAATAAACAACTCGCTACAATGAACGCGAACTAAGTAGAGGGGATTTCGTGCCTGTCCCTTTTATTCTCTACATGAGCTCACCGCCCATCGACTTGTTGAATACGTTCTATTGTATTGTATGAGTTTAAACCTCATTCAATCTCTGGATTCTTCGTTTCCTCTAAAAAATCCCCATTTTAACGCAAAAAAAAGGAGCACAGGCGCACCTGTACTCAAAGACATATATTTTATAAAAGGGGGTCAATTACTATCTTTATAATACCCCATCTATATTTCATCCGTGTTACAGGAGAATTAAAACATAATTACGTTTATTTTGCTACTTTTAATTCTTCCATTAATTCTTCTACATAGTGTTGAGCTGCTTGTGCCGCAATGCTTCCGTCACCTGTTGCTGTTACGATTTGGCGAAGTGATTTCTCACGAACGTCTCCAGCTGCAAAAATTCCTGGTACGCGTGTTTCCATCAATTCATTTGTTTCAATGTAGCCTTCGTCGTTCGTAATGTTTAAGCCTTCAAACGGTTTTGTAAGTGGCACCATTCCAATGTAAACGAACACGCCGTCTGCTTTAAATTCTTTTTCTTCCCCGTTTTCTGTGCTAACAAGCGTTACGCTGCCTACTTTTCCATCTTGTTCGTGGATTTCTTTGATTGTATGATTCCAAATGAAATCAACTTTTTCATTGTCAAATGCACGTTGTTGAAGGATTTTTTGGGCACGAAGCTCATCGCGACGGTGAACGATTGTTACTTTTGAAGCGAAGCGAGTTAAGTACACGCCTTCTTCTACCGCTGAGTCTCCGCCACCGATAACCACAAGCTCACGGTTTTTAAAGAACGCACCGTCACACACTGCACAGTAAGATACACCGCGTCCGCCTAGTTCTTTCTCGCCAGGAACACCAATTTTTTTGTACTCAGCACCTGTTGAGATAATAACAGCGCGCGTTTTGTATTCTTTGCTTCCTGCACGAACCGTTTTAAATTCTTTTCCGTCTACGATTTCTTTAATATCGCCATATGCATACTCAGCACCAAATTTCTTCGCGTGTTCAAACATTTTGTTTGATAAATCCGGTCCTAAAATATGATCATAACCTGGGTAGTTTTCTACTTCTTCTGTGTTTGCCATTTGGCCACCAGGTACTCCGCGCTCAATCATTAATGTTGATAAATTAGCACGAGACGTATATACAGCAGCAGTCATCCCTGCAGGACCTGCGCCGATAATAATGACATCATAAATTTTTTCTTCTGTCATTGAATGTACACTCCTTTTAACATCACTATAAGATCTTTATTACATCAAAAGCATTTGCTTGCTTCATTCGATTCAAAATGAAGTTCAGCATTTTCAGCTAGAACGTTTAAGTTTAACTACAATTATATGGTATAAAGAATTGGTACTAACGTCTATTTTTTTGCTCATTCAAGCAAGCTATTCACGACTTTAACATATTTTCCAATCGTGGACGTCGACATCCCGTAAGAATCAGCGATTTCTGCTTGTGATACTTTTTTCTCTTTCACGTATTTACGCCACATATAGTTAATCGCCGCTGCCCAACCTTTCGCATTTACAATTGGTATTTCTTTTTTAAATGCCTTTACATACAAGTGTGACCAAAATGACAATAGAAAATAACTATCTTCACTTTCCGTAAGGCCTAGATACTGAACGACTTCAGCACCTGGATGAGTTCCTCTTGCCATAAGCTCCTTGTACACAGCCGTCAACAGCTGATCGTCTTTCATCTCCGCTTCATAAGGGGAGAGAAGATGACTTAAATCACCGTTTAAAAAAGACGTTAAAAACAAGCCACATAACTGCTCTGATTGCTTGTCGCTTGAAAGGTTCTCATGAATTTGTTGCTTTAACGCCACTGGGTCTAGCTGAATTTTCGCATCAACTCGGTTCCAAGGCTCTAGCCCCTCTTTATCAGGCATCTCTTCTAATACACGTTTCCAGATGCTTTTCGCGAACTTTTCGTTTCCTGTAAAATAAGCAGCGCTTGAAAGCCAGTAATAAAAAGAAGCATCTCCCTCGTAGCCATGCTTGTAAAGCAAGCGAAGACAACGATACGCGTACTCATATTTTCCGATCAACGCAAAGGTTGCACCTAGCTTGTAGCGATGCTCAACGATCATTGGGGTAATAGGTGCTAATTGTTCAGCTAACGCATTCATTTCCTCTGTTTGCTGACAGTAGTAATGGAAGATGAGCTGATTACATAAAGCATGAATATTACCCGGGTTTTTCTCTAATACCATTTCTAGAATACTCATCGCTTCTTCTAGATGATCTAAATAAAAATGAGCAAGCGCTAAATTATTATATGCCGACCAAAATTCAGGGTAGTCTTCAATAACACCATTTAACACGGTAATTGCTTCTTCGAACTTCGCTTGTTCTAAAAGACGCTTTGCCTCTTCTTGCTTAATAATTAAATCATCTTCATAAGCCGATTCTACATCATCATCTTCGACCTCAATGGATAATAAATCCAATAATTCTTCCGTTTCTTCCTTAAATTCACCCTCTGGATCTGCTTCTAAGTAACGCTGTGCGTATTTTGCGGACTCTTGAAACAACCCAAGATGAGCATAGTTATTTGCAATTAAGTAGTGACACTCTATGGCATCATTTTCTACATCTATATCAAGTAAGAGTTGGTTAGACTGTTGGTATTCCCCTAACTCCGTTAGGACGACAGAATACTCAAGCATAATGGATGTATCATCAGGCTTCAGACGATGGGCACGTTGAAAATACTTTTTCGCTTTCACTAAGTCGTGGTTTTGGTAGGCTTTTACACCTTTTTTATAGTAAAAGTCACCGGCTTGCTTAAATAACACGACCTGTGCTTTTTCTGTTTTTAGATTAGAGTCTTTTCCCATTCAGTCCTCCACAATCAATAATTTTGACGTTGGTAGTATACCATATTTACCAATGCGAATGACACACATTGTAGAGAATTTCAAAAAATTAGGGCAGAGCTCATAGCGCTAAAAACGCGGTGATGCTCTACCCTTTTTCTTATTTATGACGTTTATTTAAAACAGCGATGACTTCATCGAGAGGCAATTTTTGTTCACGAAGCAGAACAAGCACGTGATAAAATAAATCCGCGACCTCCCACTTAAGCTCCTCAGGATCACGATTTTTTGCTGCAATGATCACTTCTGACGCTTCTTCGCCGACTTTTTTAAGAATTTTATCGACGCCTTTTTCAAAAAGATACGTCGTATAAGCGCCTTCTGGCATTTCCGCCTCGCGTTCTGCGATTACTGTCTCTAACGTACTTAGGATTTCAAATCGATCTGCAGAAGGCGTTGATTGAACACCTGTTAGCGTCTCATTAAAGCAGCTGTAAGCTCCCGTATGACAAGCGGGGCCGTCTGGATTTACTCTTACTAGAAGAGAATCCGCATCGCAGTCGTATGACATGCTGACAATCTTTTGCGTATTACCAGACGTTGCACCTTTGTGCCAAAGCTCTTGACGAGAGCGGCTGTAAAACCAGGTCTCACCTGTCTCGACGGATTTTTCTAATGACTCTTTGTTCATATAAGCAAGCGTTAGTACCTCTTTACTGCCCGCATCTTGTACGATTGCTGGTACTAGTCCCTGTGCATCAAATTTAATGGCTTCTATGTTCATCGAACTAACACTCCTTGTTGTTTGGCATACGCTTTAATTTCTTTCACAGATGTTTCTTTGTAATGGAAGATCGAAGCAGCAAGTGCCGCATCAGCTTGACCTTCTTCAAAAGCATCCACGAAATGCTGGCCGTTTCCTGCTCCTCCTGATGCAATAACAGGAACGGTCACCGCTTCGCTTACCGCTTTGGTGAGCGGGAGGTTGAAACCATTTTTAGCGCCGTCTTGATCCATACTTGTCAGAAGGATTTCACCTGCGCCGCGCTTCACCACTTCTTTTGCCCATTCCACAACTTCCCACTCCGTTGCGTTACGGCCGCCATGCGTATACACGCGCCACGATCCTAATTCGGGATCATACTTCGCATCAATGGCAACAACGATGCACTGTGAGCCGAAGAAATCTGCTCCCTCCGTAATTAAAGATGGGTTTAGCACAGCAGCTGTGTTGAGCGAAACCTTATCGGCACCTGCACGAAGCATGCGCTTCATATCTTCTACTTCATTAATCCCTCCACCTACTGTAAAAGGAATTGCAAGCTGACTTGCTACCTCTTCGACGACGTGAACCATCGTTTTACGGCCTTCATGAGAAGCTGAAATATCTAAAAAGACGAGCTCATCTGCTCCTTCTTCATCATAAAACTTGGCTAACTCAACAGGATCACCTGCGTCTCGTAGCTCAACAAACTGAACTCCCTTCACAACGCGTCCTTCTTTTACATCTAAGCATGGAATAATTCGTTTCGTAATCATGCCTTCACCTCTTGAAGCGCTTCTTTCACCGTAAACTTATTTGTGTAAAGAGCCTTCCCGACAATCGATCCAGCTACGCCTTTACCGCTATATTCCTTCAGAGCAGTTAAGTCTGCTAGTCCACTAATTCCACCAGAGGCAATAACCTGCTTTCCTGTCGCTTCTGCCATCTCGACAATCCCCTGAACGTTTGGGCCTGATAGCATTCCGTCTGTTGCAATATCGGTAAAAATAAACGTCTCCGCACCGGCTGCCGCAAGCTCTTTCCCTAGATCTGTCGCTTTAATGGTAGATGTTTCTGTCCAGCCTTCTGTTGCTACATATCCGTCCCTTGCGTCAATGCCGATTGCAATTTTCTCACCGTATGTAGCAAGCATCTTTTTCACAAACGCAGGATCAGCAATGGCCGCACTGCCTAAAATGACGCGGTCAATACCTGCGTTTAAGTAATATGCCACGTCCTCTTCTGTACGAATACCTCCGCCAATTTGAACCTTGACTGGAAGCGTCTCTTTTACTTTTAGCACGTATTCATCATTCACGCGTTTTTTCGCCTTTGCTCCGTCTAAATCGACCATGTGAATCCACTCTGCTCCCTCGTCGGCAAACAGCTTTGCCATATCAACCGGTGAATCACCATAGACCGTTTCTTGATCATAATCTCCTTGTAATAAGCGCACACACTTTCCGCCGCGCATATCAATCGCTGGATAAATCGTAAAATTACTCATCACGATTTCCTCCTTCCTCAACAAAGTTTGCGTAATTGCGTAAGATGCTCATTCCTAGATGGCTGCTTTTCTCGGGATGAAACTGCGTGCCAAATACGTGACCTTTTCCGACTACAGCTGGAACATCAACGTCATAGGAGCTTGTCGCGATCACTTCTTCTTGTTGTGTACCAGTCGCATAATAAGAATGCACAAAGTATACGTGCCCTGGGTCCATTTGCTTTAAAAGTGGTGAAGACTGTTGAAAGTCTAGTACATTCCACCCCATGTGAGGAACCTTATAGCGCTCACCGGATTCTGTCACACCTTTGAATCTAGCAACTCGTCCTGCTAATAATCCTAATCCAGACGTTAATCCATTTTCATCGCTTTCTTCATATAAAAGCTGCATGCCTAAGCAAATGCCTAGGATCGGTTTCCCTGCCTTTACTTCAGATTGAATGAAACTCGTTAATCCCTGGTTGTTCAAGGCTTCCATCGCATCCTTGAAGGAACCAACGCCAGGAAGAATATAGCCCTTTGCTTTTTGAAGCTCTTCAGGATTTTCTGAAATAAAATAGTCGTACTCTAGGCGCTCAAGCGCTTTACTCACGCTATATAAATTCCCCATTCCATAATCAATAATCCCGATCATTTATAACATTCCTTTCGTTGATGGAACTCCTTTGATACGCGGATCAACCGTTGTGGCTTCGTCCAGTGCTCGTGCCATTGCTTTAAATACGGCTTCAATAATGTGATGGGTATTGCGGCCATAGTGAATAATGACGTGCAGATTCATACGTGCCTCTAACGCAAACTTCCATAGAAACTCATGAACAAGCTCTGTATCAAACGTCCCGACCCGACTTGAAGGAATGTCACCGCGAATTTCAAAATGCGGACGGTTGCTTAAATCCACAACCACTTGCGCAAGAGCATCATCCATTGGTACAAACGCGTTTCCGTAGCGCTTAATTCCTTTCTTGTCTCCTAACGCCTCTTTTAATGCCTGACCTAAACAAATTCCGATATCTTCTGTTGTGTGGTGATCATCAATCTCCACATCACCTTTTGCATCTAAATTCAAATTAAACTGACCGTGCTTTGTGAACAAATCAAGCATATGATCTAAAAAAGGCACTCCCGTTTCAAGCTCTGCTTGACCCTCTCCATCGATTGCCAGTGTTAAATCAATATTCGTTTCGTTTGTTTTGCGTGCAATACGTGCCTCTCTCATTATGTTCGTTCTCCCTTCAGTTCGTATCTTTTTTAAAGCGTGACTCAACCGCTCGTGCATGGGCTTCTAACCCTTCTAAGCGAGCAAACGCAGCAATTTTATGGGCATTCTCTTCTAATGCTTTTTGGCTATAAGAAATGATGCTTGATTTTTTGACAAATGTATCAACAGATAACGGACTTGAGAACTTCGCCGTACCGTTTGTTGGTAGTACGTGGTTAGGCCCGGCAAAATAATCACCGACCGGTTCAGAGCTATAGCGACCTAAGAAGATCGCGCCTGCATGTTTGATACGACCTAAAATCTCCATTGGATTCTCGGTTACTACTTCTAAATGTTCAGGTGCTAAGCTGTTTACGGCATCAATTGCTTCAGCCATCGTTTCCGTTACGTATATAGCACCGTAGTCACGAATGGATGCCTCCACGATCTCTTTACGCGGCAAGCGGCTCGTCTGTTCTTCTACTTCAAGCGCGACAGCTTCTGCTAGTTCCATTGAAGTCGTGACGAGAACGCTTGAAGCTCGTGCATCGTGCTCTGCTTGTGACAACAAATCAGCTGCTACTTCATTGGCATAAGCCGTTTCGTCAGCTAATACGACAATTTCACTTGGGCCGGCAATCGAATCAATGTCGACTAACCCAAACACTTCCCGCTTCGCCAACGCGACAAAAATGTTTCCTGGGCCAACGATTTTATCTACCGGCTGAATTGTTTCTGTTCCATACGCAAGAGCCGCAACAGCCTGTGCGCCTCCTACTTTGTAAATCTCTTCTACTCCGAGCTCTGTAGCCGCTACAACCACTCCAGCAGGTAGTTTTCCATTTTTTTGCGGCGGCGATACCATCACGATTCTCTCCACACCTGCTACTTGCGCAGGAATTACGTTCATTAAGACAGAGGATGGATAAGCTGCTAACCCACCCGGAACATATACCCCTACTGCGTCAAGAGGCGTCACCTTCTGACCTAGCATCGTCCCGTCTTCTTTTGTCACCATCCATGATTGCTGTACCATACGAAGGTGATAATCACGAATGTTGTCCGCTGCCTCGCGAATAATGGCAAGCATTTGCTCGTCTACTTCTTCGTATGCTGCTTGCTTTTCCTCATCGCTAACAAGAAGCGTAGATATCGTCACCTGATCAAATTTTTCCGTATACGCATGAAGCGCAGCATCTCCTTCACGCTTCACCGCTTCTAGAATGGATAAAACAGCTTCTCGCTGCTGCTCGTTCCCTTGATCAATCGATCGCTTTAAGCTTACTGAACTTGATATTTTCTCGATTTTCACTCGTTACACCTCCGTCACATGTTCTCAACAACCGTCGTTAAGCGGTTCACCATATCATCAATTCGTTCATCTTTTAAACGATAGCTCACTGGATTTACAATTAGGCGGGACGTAATGTCCTCGATGTGCTCAAGCTCAACGAGTCCATTTTCGATAAGGGTTCGGCCTGTCGAAACAATGTCCACGATGCGATCGGCTAGACCGATGATAGGTCCTAGCTCAATTGATCCGTTAAGCGGAATAATTTCGACCTGCTCTCCCTGCTGACGAAAATACGTCGATGCTACGTTTGGATATTTCGTTGCTACCTTTTTCGCTACTTCAGACGCCTGTCCGTTTGCTAATCCTGCTACAGCTAAGTGACATTTACTAATTTTTAAGTCGAGGACTTCGTAGACATCTCTCTCTTCTTCTAATAAAACATCTTTTCCTGCAATCCCTAGATCGGCTACGCCGTACTCAACATATGTTGCAACATCCATTGGCTTGGCAAGGATGAAGCGAATGTTTTCTTCGGGAACGTCTACGATAAGTTTTCTTGAGTCATCGAATTCCTGTGGTAGCTGAAAATTTGCTTTTCGTAGCAAATCAGCTGCTTCTTCAAAAATTCTTCCCTTTGGCATCGCAATTGTTAACACTTCGCTCATGATTGATCCTCCTTGCCGTTTCGTCCAATTAAATAGGTGACATCTTCAAAAGCCTTTGTAAATGTATCAATATCCTCCACGCCGCTAACCTCTTGCATCACGATCATCTCTCCGCGCTGACGCTTCTCGGTTGCGAGTGCTAGTGCTTCTCCTAAACGCTCTTGGCTATATAAAATACACGCTCTTTCTTTTTGCTGAAATGCGTCTTTCCCCAAAGCTTCTAACAGGCGATCTAGCTGGATGCCAAATCCTGTCGCTGCCATCGGCGTATCAAATTTCGCTAGCAGCTGATCATAACGACCACCGTTTCCGATTTGAAAACCAACGTTTTCCGCATATACTTCAAACAGAATTCCCGTGTAATAGCTCATATGGCTTACAAGATTAAAATCAATTTTAATTTCTTCCGTTACTCCATATGCATCCAACATGCTCCATAAACGCTGTAGCTCAGAGGCAGCTTTTTTGCCTTCTTCACTTTCGACTAAATCCATTGCTTCAACAATTTTCATTTCGCCACCGCGTAAATTTAATAACTGTAGAAGTCTTTCTTTATCGATAGAGGATAATCCGAGCTTTTGAACATGGTTACGGTATCCTACATAATCCTTTTCATAGAGAAAACGTCTTAGTACGTTCGCTCGTTCTTCGTTCCCGACAATCTCAAGGAACAGTGCATTCACGTAACCAATATGACCAATCGCTACTTTAAAGGACGCTAATCCCGCTCGCTTTAATGCCCCAATCATTAAACTAATGACTTCGGCATCGCTGCTAAGAGACGGATCACCAATCAGCTCCACACCGATTTGTTCAAACTCTGCTGGGCGACCGCCCTCACGCTGCTGTGCACGATATACGTTCGCTTCATAAGCAAGACGCAGTGGAATATTTTTGTGCAGCTTGGATGCTGCGACACGTGCGATTGGGGCCGTCATATCAGGGCGTAACACGAGCGTATGCCCATCTTTATCCAATAATTTAAAAAGCTGTTGATCTAAAATAGAGGAAGCACTGCCAACCGTTTCATAATACTCAAGGGTTGGTGTCGCCATATATTGATAACCCCAGCTGCTAATTTCGGAAGCCACCTGCTCTCGTACGGCTTTTTTATATTCAAATAAATTTGGGAGCGTATCACGCATTCCTAGAGGCTTTTCAAACATAAATAACTTTGACACATCGACACATCCTTTTAAAATTAATATCCGAGTTTATGATAGATAATACTTTAGTTCGGTAACGTATTATCGAAATAACAAATTAAAGTTATTTGTAGTTTACACCCCTTCCGATTGATCGTCAACCAAAAAGAAGTGATTTTTCAGATATCTATTTCCCGTTCTACAATAATAAAAAAACCACAGCTTAGTATTTTCTAAGCTGTGGTTTAACATCCGCATCCTGCTGATTCATATGGGCTTCTAACTCTTCTTTTGTGTAAATTAAACGCATCGGATTACCTCCTACAAAGCAACCCTCTGGCACATCTTTATGAACCAATGTTCCAGCCGAAACAATTGCTCCACTTCCAACTTTCACCCCTGGTAAAATGGTGGAGTTTGCTCCAATCATAACCTCGTCTCCGATTTCAACGTCACCGAGACGATACTCCTTGACCAAATATTCATGAGCAAGAATGGTCGTGTTGTAGCCAATCACCGTGTTGCGCCCAACGCTAATTTTTTCTGGAAACATCACATCCAGCATCACCATAAGCGCAAAGGATGTTTGCTCTCCCACATCCATTCGTAAAAAAGTGCGGTATAGCCAGTTTTTCATTCCTAGAAAAGGCGTGTAGCGGGCAAGCTGAATGACCACAAAGTTTTTAACGACCTTCCAAAACGGCACGGTTTTATAGACGTGCCACAGTGAGTTAGGACCTTCCACAGGATAGCGGGTCGTGTTTCTCACTGCTTGTCTTCTCCTAAAATTTCAATCAAGTCCCGCATATCATCGAATAAATAGGTTGGCTCGAATGAAGCAATGTGCTCTCTTCCTTTTGCACTCCAAGCAACGCCAGCCGTCTGCGTACCAGCATTTTTCCCTGCTAAAATGTCATGGTAGTTGTCTCCTACCATAATCGTTTCTTCTGGCTTTGCATCTAACAATTTCATTGCTTTTTCAACTGGCTCGGGATGTGGTTTCGCATGCTCGACATCGTCAATCGCTACAATTACATCAAAAAATGAATCAAGCTTTGTGAGCTTTAGCCCCATCATAACCGTACGACGAATCTTTGTCGTGACGATACCCATTTTATATCCGTTATCTTTTAACCATTGAACCGTCTCTAGTACGCCTTCAAATTCCGTTACCAAACGGTCATGATTTGCGTGATTGTACTCACGATACGTTTCAATCATCTCTTCCGTTCGTTCTGGATTTAGTCCTGAGAACGATTCATGAAGAGTAGGCCCCATAAAAGGAAGCACGGCTTCACGATCATACTCACCTGGATAGTAATGATTTAACGTGTGTAAAAAGGATGAAATAATTAATTCATTTGTATCAATTAACGTTCCGTCTAAATCAAAAAGAATGGTATTTACACTCATGCTTATGTTCCTTTCTATCTATCAGCTTTTTTCATATGTAGTTCCTTCACAAATAAAGGAAAAAAGGATGCTAGTTCATCAACTAGATGCGTCGAAATATCTTGTATACTGAGCATCCTTTCTTTTATTATTGCCTCTTTTTCACACTATTCTTCCGTGTATTTTTTCTTACTCATTCCCGTCACGCGACGAACGATGATTAAGATAATAGCCACAGCAATTAAGATGAGCGACACAACTTGAGCGATACGCAAGGAATCAGGAAGCATTAAGCTATCCGTACGCATTCCTTCTACAAAATAACGCCCGATGGAGTACCAAATCAGGTACGATAAGAAAAGCTCTCCTCTTCTTAAAGGCGCACGGCGCAGCAAGATTAAAATCACAAATCCCGCTAAATCCCACAGCGACTCATATAAAAACGTCGGATGGCGATACATGCCGTTAATATACATTTGATTAATGATAAAGTCAGGTAAATGGAGGTTTTCAAGAAATGCACGTGAAACAGGATTACCAAACGCTTCTTGGTTCATGAAGTTCCCCCAGCGACCAATCCCTTGTCCCAAAATAATACTCGGGGCTGCGATATCAGCTAAACGCCAAAATGATACTTTGCGAATACGGGAGAACACAATTGCTGTAATGACCGCACCAATTAAGCCTCCGTGAATAGCAATTCCACCCTGCCATATTTTCGGGATTTCATTTAGATGCTGAGAGTAGTAGTCCCACTTAAACGAGACATAGTAAATACGAGCACAAATAATAGCAATTGGCACAGCAAATAAAATCAAATCGATAAACATTTCTTTTGGCAGACCACGCTTTTGACTTTCACGCATGGCAATAAAAAGTCCAAGCAATACACCCACACCAATAATGACTCCATACCAGTAAACGGTAATTGGACCTAGGTGAAGGAACGCACGATCGAGCGGTTGAATCGTTGATTCCAAGTAAATCGCCTCCTTTTATCATAATGTGTGGTGATGAATTGATTTATACAATTCATCACCTTTTATATAAGAACACTTCTTTATCGTTCATCATGATCGACGTGGTCAACATCATCGATTACTGTTGTCAAACGATCAGAAAATTGCTCCGCAGCATTAATTCCCATACGTTTCAGACGGAAATTCATAGATGCTACTTCAATAATAACGGCTAAATTTCGTCCTGGTCGTACAGGTACCGTTAGCTTCGTTACTTCTGTATCAATAATTTTCATTTTTTCTTCATCTAACCCTAAACGATCGTACTGTTTATTTTGATCCCATAGTTCAAGATCAATAATAAGAGAGATACGTTTGTAGCTACGAACGGACCCTGCACCGAATAGCGTCATCACATTAATGATTCCTAGTCCGCGAATTTCAAGCAAATGCTCAATTAATCCAGGCGCATTTCCGACTAATGTGTCCGTGTCTTCTTGGCGAATCTCTACACAATCATCCGCTACAAGACGATGACCTCGCTTCACGAGTTCTAGAGCGGTTTCACTTTTTCCGACGCCGCTTTTCCCCGTGATTAATACACCCACTCCGTACACATCAACCAATACGCCATGAACAGCGGTAGTTGGGGCTAACTTTGTTTCTAAGAAGTTTGTTACATGACTCGATAAACGAGTTGTTTTCATCGTTGATTGCAAAACCGGTACTGATTCACGTTCAGATGCTTCAATTAATTCTTTCGGCACTTCTAAATCTCGAGATACAATAATTGCTGGTGTGATATCTGTACAAAGCTTTTCCATTCGGATCACTTTTTGCTCATCATCTAATCGTTCAAAGAATGTCAGCTCAGTTTTCCCTAAAAGCTGCACACGCTCAGCAGGATAGTAAGCAAAATACCCAGCAATTTCAAGGCCCGGACGAGAAATGTCACTCGTTGGAATCGGGCGATCAATTCCCTCTTCCCCACTAATTAATTTAAGATTGAATTTTTCAATAATATCTTTCGTACGAACTTTCGCCATTCGAAAACCTCCTTTATGATGTAAGCTTCCTTCTATTTAACCCTCTGTTGCGGATGGATGTTTAGTCAATTTTTCGAACAGAGTCCATACTTTTAAAAGGAGTGCCATTTCTGTTCATCCTCTTTATGTAAAAGTACCATTTTATTTTAGCATTATTTGTGAGAGAAGCACAAAAAAACATTCAGCCTCCTTAAGCTGAATGTTTTTCTTACTTTCTTTTCTCCTGAAGCGGATCAATAACAAATTTATAAATAAGCGTCGTTAAAATCGACATAATAACGGCCGCTAGTAAGCCCATACCGAATCCGTCGATATCAAATGAGCTTCCCATGATCCCTTGCGTAATCATCAGCGTAATCGCGTTGATTACAAATAAAAATAGACCAAGTGTTAAAACGGTAACGGGTAACGTTAAAAGCACTAAAATTGGTTTTACAATCAGATTTAAGAAAGACAAAATGATACTCGCAATAATCGCAGCGCCGATACCTGAAAGATGAAACGATTCATCAAAATAACCGGCAATAACGATCAGTACAACTGCGTTCACCAAAATGCTCGTAATCCAACGTACAAACATATTACTTCACCTCTTCATTTGGTACAACAAATATCCAAACTAAATAAATTAATGGAAGAGATCCAACGCTAAATAAAATACCGAGTACGAACAAAATACGAAGAAGTGACGAATCAATCCCTGTGTATTCAGCAATTCCTCCTAGCACTCCGGCTAGCTTTCGATCGGTTTGTGAACGATATAACTTCCTCAATACTTTCACCCCTTACTTGGCTTTAACGTAATGGAGCCTGTTTTTGATTCCGCCACGATTTTCATTGGAGAAGAACTTCCCAAATGCGTTTTAAATTGAAGCGACTTTTGAACAGTCTCACTTTTTTCATCTAAGATCTCCAAGTTTTCAACTAGACAGTTAAAGTTTCCTAGATTAGACCGAAGCGTTCCTTCTAGATCAAGCGAATCTGGAATGATAACATCAATCGATCCAGTAGTTGATTTAAAATACGCTTTTTTCCCTCGATCTCCGCTAAGGTGATATTTGATGCTTCCATTAAACGTTTGAATATCCGTACGCTCATAATCTCCTGCAATGTCAATGGAGCCGTTAATCGTTTCAGCTTCACATTTTAGCATGTAAGAATCCTTCAGCAAAATATGTCCGTTCGCCGTTTCAAGTTCAACAGATTCTCCTTTGAGTTCTGAGAACGTCACGCCACCGTTCGCTGTTTTTGCTTTTAAATCCTTTACCATAAGTTTTGCCCCTTCAATTGGTCCATTAAACATGCGGACTTTAATCCGGTCATAGGTAAATTCCGGAACATAAATTTTGGCAGCTACTTTCATTTGCTTCTTTTGAATCGTAAATCGTAGCTTGCCGTTTTCAATCGAGAACACCACGTCCTGTAAAAACATTTTGCGTGCCTCGTCCTGACTTGTCGCCTTATAAACCTTTGCCTCACACTCAATTCGTACGTCTTGACTTTGCCATGGAATAAGCGTTACGCTCCCGTTCGCTACGTCGATATCGAGCTCTGACAGGTACGCTTCTGCATGCTGAAAAATATGCTGAACGTCAACCGAAGGACCAAAATTGAAATCAAGATCGACATCCTTTACCTTTTTCAACGTTTGATTCACGAATCCCATCAGCTTCTCCTTTAATGGTGGAGCAGCCACTTTTTCTTTATAGAAAGCCTTTGGTTCCTTATCTAAGACAACGGTGGATACATCTTTGCTGTTTGATACTTGCTGACCGGGTGAGCTTTCGTTTTCTAATGAATTCAACAGAACGAGTGCCTCATCCACCGATAGCTTTCCATCCTCAACCATTTGTAAAATTTGCTTCTTTTTATCCATGCTTCTCTCTCCTTTTTTCACATTTGTACGAACCACGTCGTTTTTAATTCAGCAGTGCTTTAATACCCTTTACAATGTTCCAGACAATCACAATAAAGATAATAATGGCAGAAATCACGACTAATAAAAGGAAACCATAAAAAGCAGTTGAATCTGAATCTATGCTATAAAAATAGAGAAGGGTAAATACAGGAATAAGGACGACTGGGAATACGTGAGAAAGCAACGCAGCTTTCGCATCCCTTTTTACCTCATATTCGTTGGTGATAAAATACACTACAACCGGCAATAAAAACGGTGCAAAAAAGATACTAAAATAACACAAAGCGGAAAGAATTTTGCGAACCTCCACTTTATCAACTCCTTTATAGGTTATACGATTAATCAGCGAAGAAGTTTCAAAATTATTGATCCTTTTTAACTCTATTCCGCGTGAAATAAGAACATGTTAGTTGTACTTTAAATACAAATTGTTTTCCCGATTTTCGCTCATCGCAACCTTTCTTCGTATGTCACTCAATAAATAAAAAAACGAGCAGAAGAAACTCTTCTGCTCGTTTTTTATTTATTTCACTGCTTCCATTTCCTCAAGCTTCTTTTTCATACGCTCGCGTTCACGCTCTAAAATAGGCTTTAAGTAATGACCAGTATATGATTCTTTCACTTCAGCTACCTCTTCAGGTGTTCCGGTTGCGACAATCTCGCCGCCCTTATCTCCACCTTCAGGGCCTAAGTCGATCAGATAATCTGCTGCTTTAATAACATCAAGATTATGCTCAATAACAAGCACTGTATCTCCATTGTCCACTAGGCGCTGTAAAACCTTCAATAGACGCGCAATATCATCAACATGCAGACCTGTTGTTGGCTCATCTAGAATGTAAAGCGTACGGCCTGTTGAGCGTCGATGAAGCTCAGAAGCAAGCTTCACACGCTGTGCTTCCCCACCAGACAGTGTTGTCGCAGGCTGTCCAAGCGTAATGTAGCCAAGGCCCACATCTAAAATCGTTTGAAGCTTGCGCTTAATTTTCGGGATGTTCTCGAAGAAATGAAGCGCATCTTCTACCGTCATATCTAACACATCTGAAATGCTTTTATCTTTGTATTTTACTTCTAGCGTTTCTCGGTTATAGCGTTTACCATGACAAACTTCACACGGCACGTACACATCAGGTAAGAAATGCATTTCAATCTTAATGATTCCGTCTCCGCGGCAAGCCTCACAGCGACCACCTTTTACGTTGAAGCTAAAGCGACCTTTTTTATACCCACGTACGCGCGCCTCATTTGTTTGTGCGAACACGTCACGAATGTCATCAAATACGCCTGTATATGTCGCTGGATTTGAACGCGGGGTACGGCCAATTGGAGACTGATCAATGTCAATAACCTTATCCAACTGCTCAATTCCCTTAATTTCTTTATGCGCTCCAGGCTTACTTTTCGCTTTATGAAGTTTTTGCGCCAATGATTTATGAAGAATTTCATTGATCAACGTACTTTTTCCTGATCCAGACACACCCGTTACCGCATTAAATGTCCCGAGCGGAAGCTTCACTTTTACGTTCTTCAAGTTGTTCTCTTTTGCTCCTACGATCTCAATCATACGTCCTTTATCAACCTTGCGACGCTCAGTCGGAAGCGGAATGAACTTTCGTCCGGACAAATATTGTCCCGTTAGTGAATTCTCATCTTCCATTACTTCTTTTGGCGTTCCTTGTGACACGATCGTCCCGCCGTGAACACCAGCTCCAGGGCCAACATCAATCAGGTAATCCGCTGCCATCATCGTATCCTCATCATGCTCGACGACGATGAGCGTATTCCCAATGTCACGCATATTTTGAAGCGTTGAAATTAGGCGGTCGTTATCACGCTGATGCAGACCAATCGAAGGTTCATCAAGAATATATAAAACGCCTGTTAAGCGAGAACCGATCTGAGTTGCAAGACGGATACGCTGTGCCTCTCCGCCTGAAAGCGTTCCGGCCGAGCGATTCATCGTTAAATAATCCAACCCTACGTTATTTAAGAACCCTAGACGTTCGCTAATTTCACGCAGAATGAGTCTCGCAATTTGCATTTCCTTTTCAGAAAGAGAAAGACCCTCAAAGAAATCAAACGCTTCTTTTACAGAAAAAGTCGTCACTTCGCCGATATGCTTATCATCGATTTTAACCGCTAGCGTTTCCTCTTTTAGACGATGTCCTTTACATTTCGGACACGGCTGTTGCGCCATGTATTTTTCCATTTGCTCGCGAATAAAGTCAGAGCTCGTTTCCTTGTAACGACGCTCTACGTTGCGCACAACGCCTTCAAATTGAATGTGATTTTCGCGCACTTGTCCAAAATCATTTTCATAGCGGAAGTAGATTTTCTCACGTTCACTTCCATATAAGATTTTGTCTAGCTGATGCTTTGGCAGATCTCGCACTGGCGTATTCATGTCAATGCCGTAGTGATTACAAACCGCCTCTAGCAGCTGTGGATAGTACTGTGAGCTTGTTGGTGCCCACGGTGCAATCGCATCTTGTTTTAGAGTTAAATCATAATCAGGAATAATGAGTTCTTCATCCACCTCAAGCTTTGAGCCGAGACCGTCACAGCTTGGGCACGCACCAAATGGACTGTTGAAAGAGAACATGCGCGGCTCTAACTCACCAATGGAGAACCCGCAAATCGGGCATGCGTGATGCTCACTAAATAAAAGCTCTTCTTCCCCAATAACATCAATTGTTACACGGCCGTCCCCTAAGCGAAGGGCTGATTCTAATGAATCAGACAATCGCGCCTCAACGCCTTCTTTCACAACGATTCGGTCAACCACTACCTCAATGGAGTGTTTTTTGTTCTTCTCAAGCTCAATATCCTCAGACACTTCACGCATCTCTCCGTCTACACGAAGACGAACGTATCCTTGCTTTTTAATATCTTCAAATACTTTTACATGGGTGCCTTTTCGACCCGATACCATCGGTGCGAGCACTTGAATTTTCGTTCGTTCAGGGTATTCTAAAATGCGATCAACCATTTGCTCGATTGTTTGAGACGTAATTTCGATCCCGTGATTCGGGCAGACCGGGTGACCTACACGAGCAAATAAAAGACGTAAATAATCGTAAATCTCCGTTACCGTTCCAACCGTCGAACGAGGGTTACGACTTGTTGTCTTTTGATCAATTGAAATTGCGGGCGATAGCCCTTCAATCGTATCGACATCTGGCTTATCCATTTGTCCTAAAAATTGTCTTGCATAAGCAGACAGCGACTCTACATATCGTCGCTGTCCCTCTGCATAAATCGTATCAAAGGCAAGAGATGATTTTCCTGATCCTGATAAACCCGTCATAACGACGAGTTTATCACGAGGAATATCGACATCAATATTTTTTAGATTATGAGCCCTCGCACCTTTGACGATTAGCTTATCCTTTGCCATATCTATGTCATCCTTCCGCTTTTAGCTCTAAAAGTAAATCGCGCAGTTCTGCCGCGCGTTCAAAGTTCAATGCTTTTGCTGCTTCTTTCATCTCTGCTTCCATACTTGCAATGAGCTTTTCACGTTCTTTTTTGTTCATTTTTGAAACTTCTGGTAACGCTGTTTCGTATGTTTCTTCCTCTTCTGCGACTTGCGTAGCGCGAATCGAAGCACGAACGGCCTTTTTAATCGTTTGTGGCGTAATGCCATGCTCTTCGTTGTATGCGATTTGAATTTCACGGCGACGCTTCGTTTCTCGAAGGGCAATATCCATCGAATTGGTAACCTTGTCAGCGTACATAATAACGTGACCATTTGAGTTACGGGCAGCACGTCCAATCGTCTGAATGAGCGAGCGTTCTGAACGTAAAAACCCTTCCTTATCCGCATCTAAAATCGCAACGAGGGAAACCTCCGGAATGTCCAATCCTTCACGAAGTAGGTTAATTCCGACAAGAACATCGTACTTTCCGAGACGAAGCTCGCGAATTGTCTCAATTCGGTCGAGCGTTTTCACTTCAGAATGAAGGTATTGAACCTTAATCCCAATTTCTTTTAGATAGGTCGTTAAATCCTCGGACATTTTTTTCGTTAGCGTCGTAATAAGCGTTCGTTCATCTCTTTTAATGCGCTCATGTATTTCTCCGATGAGGTCGTCAATCTGACCTTTAATTGGACGCACGTCGATCGTTGGATCAAGTAAACCCGTAGGACGAATGATTTGCTCAATTACTTCCGGTGCCTTTTCACTTTCATATGGTCCTGGCGTTGCTGATACGTAGACCGCCTGCTTCACATGCTTTTCAAATTCATCGAACATGAGCGGTCGATTATCTAACGCAGATGGAAGACGGAAGCCGTGATCAATTAGTACTCCTTTACGCGCTTGGTCACCGTTGTACATTCCACGTACTTGTGGAAGCGTTACGTGTGACTCGTCAATGACAAGCAGGAAATCCTCTGGAAAATAGTCCAGAAGCGTGTATGGAGTGGAGCCTGGTGGGCGAAGTGTGAGATGTCTGGAGTAGTTCTCAATCCCTGAACAAAAGCCCATTTCTCTCATCATTTCGAGGTCATACCTTGTACGCTGCTCTAAACGCTGTGCTTCTAAAAGCTTATTGTTTTCACGAAGATACGCTAATCGTTCTTCAAGCTCTTTTTCAATATTATCAATTGCTACCTTCATTTTTTCTTCGCGGGTAACGAAGTGAGACGCTGGAAAGATTGCAACATGTTCACGTTCACCGAGGATTTCTCCCGTTAATGAATCCACTTCGCTAATACGATCAATTTCATCACCGAAAAACTCCACTCGAATGCAGCGTTCATCGCGTGAAGCTGGGAAAATTTCGACTACGTCTCCTCGAACACGAAACGTTCCGCGTTTAAAATCGATATCGTTTCGCTCATACTGAACATCGACAAGCTGGCGAAGAAGCTGATTTCGCTCTCGTTCCATGCCAACACGAAGAGACACAACCAACTCATTATATTCTTCTGGCGAACCTAAACCGTAAATACAGGAAACGCTGGCGATAATAATGACGTCGTTGCGTTCAAATAATGAGGACGTTGCAGAGTGACGAAGCTTATCAATTTCATCATTGATGCTTGCGTCCTTTTCAATAAATGTATCCGTTTGAGGCACATAAGCCTCTGGCTGGTAGTAATCATAATAGCTGACAAAATACTCTACCGCATTGTTTGGGAAAAATTCCTTAAACTCACTATATAATTGACCAGCTAGCGTCTTGTTATGGGCAATCACTAGCGTTGGTTTGTTAATTTCTTTAATGACGTTTGATACGGTGAACGTCTTCCCCGTTCCCGTTGCGCCTAGCAATACTTGATGTTTTTTTCCTTGCTGAATTCCTTCAACAATCTTTTGAATTGCTTTCGGCTGATCACCTTGAGGTGAATAAGCTGACACTAGTTCAAATTCAAGCGAATCGTTCACTCAAAAGCCTCCAATCCAACCAAAATATATTTTCATTGTACCACATTGTTTCTTAAAAAAACCAAAAATACGAACTTATATTCGTATAACTTTTTTACCTGTTTCTTTCCTTTTTCCTCAACTTTTCCAAACAAAAAGCCGAACAAATAGATCCCTATCTGTTCAGCTTTCCCTTTTTTCTTAAAAGATTAACACCTATTCTTACACACTCTTTTTCATTCGTTGAATCATGTTCCGAGCTTGGAGAACACCAAGAAGCAGTGACAGCGTATCAATGGCTACGATAAGCGGATAATTGGCGTACCCTTTATAAATAGAAATAACAATTAGCATCGCTGTTAAAGCGGTGGACACGTACAAATTATAGGTTACCCTCGCAAAAAGAATGACTAAAAACCACGGTACTATTAGCGCTACAATTAATTTGATCAGCATACGTCCCCACCCCTTTTTTCCTTATTTTAGCACAAAACAAGCAAGTGCGAAGAACGCACTTGCTTGGATGAGCGATTTTTATGGAAGAGGCTCTACCGCTACGTTTCCAACGGTTACAGCTTCCGTATATTTATTTGTACTACCTTCGCGCAATCGGATATTAGCACTGCCAGTTGAACTTGAATTCAATTGAACATTGATGACCTTTTGACCGTTTCCTGAAGCATCTGTTGTAACGGAGAAGTTACTGCTATAACCATATGCAGATGGCCAGCTACCGTCTGCGTTCTGAACTTTTGCAATTTGGCTTCCTGATCCATTATAGATACCTAGATTCAGCGTGCTATACGTCGTATTTGCCGCCATACCTGTGACTTTCACACGAATTTGGAACGTCCCTGTTGTTGGTAAAACAGCTTGGTGGTCAAATGAGTATCCAGCTGTAGCCGGAGGCTGTGTTGTTCCTCCACCCTTGTATCCGTAAGAACCAGAAGCGAATGTAGACGTATCGTACCATTTGTAGCCTGCTGTAGGTGCTGACCATGGCTCTACCTGTGGTTCCGTCGATTGACTTGGTTCTTCAAACGCTAAAAGCGATGTTTTTGGATCTAACTGAAGACCTGATACTTGGTTAAGCGACGTATAGCTTTCTTGTTTTGACAACCAAGTCACCATGTTCACAAGAAGCGTTGCATCGTTTTGTTCTTTGAATCCATCATACGTCGTTTTTGTTGAACCTGTATCTTCACGCTTATATTTTGGTGTCGCATCTTCTACAGGAGACGAATCGCCAATGAATGCCGCCTTTCCTGCCCCAACTTTTGAAACGGCAGCAAATGGTCCTTCAGCTCGTCCTCCACCGTTATAAACTCCTTGATCAACGGCATTTCCCCATTTAGTTGTCGTTTGTGGTAAATAGACAATTCCTTTTGCTTTTGTTGGGTCCATAATCGCGAGCGTTGATCCAGCATGCATAGCAGCGGTTGAAACACCTTGCGTAATGCCAAATGATTGTGAAGGCGCTACGATATCATTTGCCGTAATATCCCCTAATGCATTATAGCGGAAACGAACACCAAAGTTTGTTCCTAACCAATCTGAGCTTGTCACTCCTTGCATTGCAGCAGAAGATGCTTCCTCCGTGCTCATACCTTTCGCTGGGTTTGTCCATGCTCCTCGACGGTAGCCATTAAAAACTTCGGAAGAATCCCAGCGGTTTTTATTACGATCGGCGTTGTAATGATCGGCGATGAAAAAGATGCTCCCACCGTTTTGAACGTACTGAAGAAGTGCCGCCTGCTCAGAAGCTTTATATGGAATATTTGCTTCTGGAATAACGAACACGCTATAACCACTTAAATCACTATATGTAATCGGCGTCGTTTTCCGAAGCTCTTTTACATCAAATCCGTTGTTCGCTAAGCCGTTTCCAAAGTCTGAAAACCCGCCGTCAATTACCCAGTCGGCCGTTCCTGCTGTTTGGCCATGAGTGTTATCGAACAAGACTTTCTTGCCGTTATTAGCGTTGACCACTTTGGCACTGATCGAAGGTGCCGGATCTGTTGCGCTTTCTGCTAAAGCTGGTTGAGATGAAGAAGGAAATGAAACTGATAAAGCCGTTAACACCGTTAAAGCTGCATACCCTAAACGTCCATATTTTCTTTGCATGCTGACATGCTCCTCTCAAATTTGTGAAAAAGGATTTCCTTTTACAAGAGGATTATAACAGGTAAATTTGAAAGTTTATTTAATTTAATGTAAATTATGAATATTTCTCAATAAATGAGAATTTATACCTATTTCAGACAATAAAAAAAGACCTTTAGCCAAATAGCTAAAGGTCTTTGAAACGTAACGGCTCAGCCTCTTCCTGCTTGGAAAGAAGGATATTTAGTCATACCACCGTCAGCAAATAATGTAATACCAGTTACATAGCTTGCTTCAGAAGATGCTAACCATGCTGCTACAGCTGCTACTTCTTCTGGTTTACCGATGTAACCCATTGGGATCATGCTTTCAACGTCAGCGCGTTGTACAGGATCAGCAAATTTTTCTGCATTGATTGGTGTATTCATTGCACCAGGTCCGATGTTGTTTACGCGGATACCTTTTGGCGCATATTCAAGAGCTAATGTTTCAGTCATTAACTTGATTCCACCTTTACTTGCTGCATAGTGAACAAATAATGGCCAAGGAATCATTTCATGAACACTAGACATGTTGATGATGTTTCCTTTTACGTCGTTTTCTACGAAATATTTAAGTGCTTCACGGCTACCTAAGAAAGCACCTGTTAAGTTTGTATCGATTACTTTGTTCCAGTTGTCTAATTGTAATTCGTGAGAAGGAACTGGATTTTCAACACCTGCGTTATTGATCATAACGTCTAGTTGACCAAATTCTTTGATTGCTGTTTGAACAAGATTTACAACGTCTTCTTCTTTTGTTACGTCGCCTTGTACGATGATTGCTTCTCCACCAGCTTGTTCAACTTCTTTTTTAGCGTCTTGTGCTTCTTCTTCGTTATTGTAGTAGTTAATAACTACTTTTGCTTCTTCTTTACCAAAACGAACGGCCATTGCACGTCCAAGACCTGTTGAACCACCTGTAATTACGACTACTTTACCTTTTAAATCTGTATACATAACAAATTACCTCCTGTTGTAATCAATCATATTTTTATTATGAGCTAGGCGATGGAAATTTATCCTTTGGCCATTCCTAAGAATACGCCACCTAGAATGATTAAAATAATCCCGATTGTAATAGATACCATTTGGCGTTTTGATTTCTTTTCACCAAGTAAGAAAATACCGCCAAGTGTTGAGATAACGATCCCCATTTGAGATAGTGAGAAGCTTGTTGCTACCCCTACTTTTGGTTGAGAAATAAATAAGAACATATTACCTGCTGCCCAAATTAAACCTGGGATGATGTTGCGAATTGCATATTTGTTGAATGGTTTGTGCTTCGCACTAAGAATCAGTCCACCAATTAACATCCCAATTGCTTGTGGAAGTAGAGCTGACCAACCATCTACATTAAATAAACGAGCGATTACTACGTATACTAAATACCCGATTGTAGAAACGATTAACGTAAGAATACCTTTTTTGAACTCACCTGATTTTTCAGGGTTCTTTTCACTTTCAAGTGAAGTTAATACGATACCGATAACGATAAAGATAAGAGCACAAACTCCTAATATAACAGTGGTAGTTGTAGACCACTCATGAAAAACAATAACACCGAAAAGTGCTGTTGATACTAATTGCATACCCGTTGAGATTGGCATTGTTTTTGAAACGCCAATGTACTCAATCGTTTTTAACTGGTTTCCTTGTCCTACTGCCCAGAATAAACCAGATACAATACCTACAATAAAGATCTTAGGCGTTAAGACAGGGTCGACTACGAAATAGATAACGATCGAAAAGATCAAGGCTCCTAATGTAGTCCCTAAAAGCTGGCTATATGCGCCACCGCCCAATTTAACATTAAATAAGACGATGCTTCCCCAGAAGATAGCAGGAAGAATGGCCAAAAGTATATCCATCCTAATTCGAACCTTCTTTCTAAAATGATTAGTATGTTTTTTTATCCTAGGTAACATTTCATGTCACTAGGTAACTTAACGTAACCAATCTTAAACCTAATATGTCGATTCGTCAACAGAAGTTTGTCGATTTTGTGAATTAATTTTTCAATCTTTACAATGTAACGCTTTCAATGTAAAGAATATTTTAAAAAGAAAAAAAGATAGCCTTTTCATAATAAAAATGTTACTCTATAATAAAGAATATATAGGTTATTAATTGTAACCATTTATACTAATAAGAAGGTGCTACTAAATTGAATGATTTCCAAAAATTATGTCCGAAAGTGCAAAAAACTTTCGACATTATCGGTAAAAGATGGAATGGTTTAATTATTTATGTACTAATGAGTGGTCCCAAACGTTTCAGCGAAATTCATACAAGCATTCCATCCTTGAGTAAACGTATGCTTACAGAGAGGATGAAGGAGCTAGAGGATGAGGGTATTGTCATTCGGCATGTTATTCCTGAACGCCCTGTCCGTATTGAGTATATATTAACGAAAAAAGGTACTGAGCTTGGAAGTATCCTCGGTCCTGTAAGCCAATGGGCAAATGAGTGGCTGTAAAGCTTCGTTTGCCAGAAAAAAGCGTGTCTCATCGAGACACGCTTTTTTCATGGAAGAAATGGATATTTATATATAATAGAAGAAAGTCATTCTATTTTTCATCATACAAAAAAGCAGCGGAGATCATTCCCACTGCTTTTTCGCTTCCTTATACGACCGCTGGCTTACGTTTTTTATAATCTTGTACAAACAAAATGCCTAATTCGTGATGCTCTCCGTCATACAGAGCACGCTGAGCAAAACGTACCTCACCGTGTACGTCCGCGACTTCTAGCTTACAATAAGCCCGATTTGTTTGAAGCGCCTCGTAAAATTCTTGCACGTTTGAAATGGCTATACCATTCACCTTCATAATCACTTCGCCAACACCAAGTCCCATTTTTTCTGCGGGTGATTTCGGAATCGTCGATAACACGACTAAACCGCGCTCACGCTTAGAAAAGAAAAACGAGGAGCTCTCATCACGCAGACGCTGACGAATGGTAATGAATTCACGCACTAGAATCGCAAATCCTGCAATAAAAACAGATGCAGCGGGATAGAAAAATACCGCAATGGTTGCTAGTGCAATAAAGATCCCGACAAAAAATACTCTTTTTCCCGTCATGGAAATTGAATGCACTGGAAGCATCCCTTGCACACGCTGGAAAAATCCAATGCTAAACGGAACGAAGAAAAAGCTAAACGATTGATGATGAACGTCTAAGACTGGCCACCATGAAAAGAGCTCTTGTAACACATTGCCCGGAATGAGTACAAATAGTGGGACTACCCAAAGCTTTTGTGAAAAATGAGCTCCCACATCTTGTCCACGTTTGCTCGTTACAATGGCAGGAGATGTGCCTCTATTGCCCCATCGCCAAATTAAGTAGCCTTCTGCGAGCATTAGCAGAGCTAATAAAACCATTAACGATGGCAAATCCGATTGACGGGCCTCATTTGCCCACTTTCCAAGTACACCTGTTAGACCTGTATGCTCCGGAATAAGTAGGGATACAATCATCGTTAACCCTACAATGTAAACAGGAGATAACCATCTAAACGTCCAAGGGCCACTCAATACGACTGTAAAAATCGCCATTAGCACAATCGTTCCGATGGATAAATATGTACCAAGCAATACAGAGGCCACGGATAAAATCAGGCCAATTATAATTCCTGGGACAAATAAGTGCTTTAGCTCTAAAACAAAGTCAAATACACGCACATGAAAATTCTTTCTCTCTCGCTTTACTCGGGACAATCCGATAAAGAATGCAACCAAGATAAAAAAGTACGTTAGAGGATGCATAAATAATCGACCGAAGCCTTTGAGTAATTCTAAAACAATCTCCACCCTTAATCACCACCTACTATCTCTATATCAAAACGGGTAAAACGTATGGATCTTTGATGTATGTACGCTTTCTGTTTCCACCTTCACAAATGAAAGTTACACGTAATCCTATTCTATCAAAAATACACAGTGAACATAAGAGCTTGATTTATCCTATTTTTGAAATCTCTGTGCCACTCCCCTGCACTCTTTCCCTTTTCAGAAGTAAACGAATCATTCTCCCAAAATGTTTCACGTGAAAATGAGCTCACATAAAAAGCTCCCAAACGACTTGGTTTGGGAGCTTTTTTATCGACTTACTTCGCAACAAGGTCTAGTGCTGCTTGAAGCTGTTTATCGGATTTTTCAGAGCGAATTTGCTCAAGAAGCTTTGTTTCAATTGATTCTGCTGTTTTTGTATCAATTTCACCTGTCACACTCAGCTTATTCTTCTGCTGGAATGATTTCACAGCACTTTCGGTGTCTTTGCTGAAATAACCGTCCGAACGCTTCGGATCATAGCCAAGTCCTTTCAGCATTTGCTGTGCACTTTTCACCTGTGTGCTTGTTGTGTCCACTTTTAATGGCTTTTCAATTTGAATCGGTGTTGCATAATAATAGTCAGGCTGATTTACTTTTACCGTTGGCTGAATTCCTTTTTTATGAATCCAGTTCCCATCTGGTGTTAACCATTTAAAGAACGTAAGCTTTAAGCTGCTTCCATCCTTCATTGGAACAGCCTGCTGAACCGTACCTTTTCCGAATGATTTTTCACCTACAAGCGGATAGCCACCTGCTTCTTTTAACGCACCTGCTAAAATTTCAGAAGCGGACGCACTGCCACGGTCGATTAGTGTCGCAATTGGATAGTCCTTCTGTTTTTTCAACTCAGAGAAGAAGCGTTGCTTATCACCATCACGCTCTTGAATTTGAACGTATGGCTTTTTGCCCGTTACAAGCTGTTTTAAAATATCTTCTACGCTTTGTAAGTATCCACCTGGGTTACCACGAACATCAATAACTAGACCATCAATGCCCTTTTTCTCTAATTTGTTAAGCTGTGTCGTAAATTCTTTCGCCGTATCTTCTGAGAACGACGTAATTTCTAGGTAACCGATTTGCTTACCGTTGTCTTTTTTAACGGAACCATGAACCGTTTCGATTGGAATTTCGTCACGAATCACATCGATTTTAAGCGGATCTTTTGCACCTGCGCGCTGAATTTCAAGCGCAACCGTAGATCCTTTTTTCCCGCGAATCTTTAATACGGCTTGAGAAAGGTCAAGTCCTTCTGTTGTTTTTCCATCAATGCTTAAAATCTTGTCATTTGGCTTCAAGCCTGCTTTTTCAGCAGGAGATCCTTTAAATGGAGCAACGATCGTTACTTTTCCATCCGTCATACTTACTTCTGCACCAATTCCTTCAAATGAGGAATCAAGTGACTGGGTGAACTGCTGAGACGTCTTTTTATCCATGTAAACGGAATAAGGATCATCTAACGTGTCAACCATCCCTTGGATCGCTCCGTTTAACAACTTGTCTTCATCGACGTCTTTATAGTATTGATTTGAAATCATGTCGTACACTTGCTTAATCTTTGCAAACTCTTTGCTTTCGTTTGTGCTTGTGCTCTTTTCATCCGAATCTGAGCTTACTACTTTACTGCTCATCGCAGGTACCGTAGCTTGTTCATTCTTGTCCGCAATTTCCATGCCTGCGTATGTACCGCCTGCACCAACGGCAAGAGAAAGTGCCATTAATAAGGCCACGACTTTTTTATTCAATTATGCTCAATCCTCCTCAAGGCTGACTCATCTCTTTTTATTATAGTAGATTCTAGCAAAAGTATGTAATAAAAAGAAGAACGTTGTATAAATATTATAGAAAAAAGCCGACTTGTTAGGAAAAATCCCTAGTCGGCTTTTTTATAGATGATTAGAAGTTAATGTAACGTCGTGGGTCTACCGCATTTGATTTGCTCATATTCCACGGTCCTTCGTGAAGCTCAAAGTGTAAATGAGGACCTGTTGAATGTCCGGTACTTCCCATATATCCGATCTGCTGTCCTTTTGATACAGATTGTCCAACAGAAACTAAATATTTTTCCATATGTGCATATACGGTTGTATACATTTTTCCATTAATAGAGTGAACAATAAAGACACAGTTTCCGTAAGAACTCGAATGATACGCACGAACGACCTGGCCATCTGCTGCTGCTACGATTGGCACTTCGCTTGCACGCTTCCCAATGTCTACACCGTCATGGTGAGTTCCCCAGCGTCCACCAAATTCTGATGTGACAGGACCTGCTGCTGGACTCGTAAAGTTTCCTGCTGATGTGGCTGGCGTTGGTGCTGCCGGTGCTGGTGCTTCCTCAACTTTTTCTACCGCTTGAGGCGTTCGTGCTGCTGCTTTATGCTGCTTTAGAGCTTCTTTTCTCGCTAATTCAGCTGCTGCTTGCTTTTTCGCCTCTTCGCGCTTACGCTCTGCTTCTTTTTTCTCCCATGCCGCAAGCTGATTTTTATATGCCGTCTCCTGATCAGCTAGAAGCTTGTCTTGATCTTGAAGAGAGAGCGTTTCCGTATGCTCGTGAACCTCACTTACTTTTAGTGAAGACATCAGTTTGTTTTTCTCATCCACTTCACTTTGAAGCTTTTTGCGAAGATGATCAAGATCTGTGAGCGTTTCTTGAACCTCTTCTAGCTCTTTTTGAACTTCCGCTTCCTTTTGCTCACGGTCCTTCTTATCTTTTTCGTGTTGCTCTAGGAGATCTTTGTCCGCTTGAACGATCGTTCCAACCGCATTCATACGGCTAATAAAATCAGAAAAGCTTTGTGCGCCTAATAGAACGCCCAAGTAATCCATGCTTCCCCCATTTTGCTGAAAGGAACGAGCGCGATCTTTTAACAGCTCTGTTCGCTGATTAATTCGCTCTGTTAAGGCTTGAATTTCTTTTTTTAGCTGATTGATTTTGTCTTGTGTTTCCTTCAGCTCTACTCGCTTGGCACGAACTTTATCACTTGTTTCTTCGACTGATTTATCAAGTCTCTCAATTTCTTTATCAAGCTTGCTTTGTTGATTTTGAAGGCTCTTAATTTGGTCTTGGTGTGTTTTAAGGTCTTTTTGAAGATTTGATCGCTTTCCTTGAACATCATTGATTTTGTTTTGTAAATCTTGACCGGCTGCATACGCGTTTGTACCAGAAAAGGTGAATACGCCACTTAAACCAATCGCAACAGCTGTCGTAACAGCTAGTTTTCGACTTTTCATGTCTTCTTCTCCCCCAATTTCCGTTTCTTGATGACTTAGTCATACAAATTCCTAGACGTAAAACATCTAGGAATTTGTGGTCTTCATATGTAAGCCGAACGAATGACGTTCGGTCGATCTAGCATTATGTCACTTATTTATATAAGAATTTACGAACTGAAATTAAGCTTCCCCAAACCCCGATACAAGCACCGATTACAGCTAGTACAGCTGATACTTGCAGAACAAATGGGAAGGTTGGTAATAGCTGAACAAACGGAAGGGATTGAATGACCTTCGGCTTGATGCTGTCATATAAGAAGCTATACGACACGGATATAAGAATGATTGGGATGACCGAACCAATTAATCCGATGAATAGTCCTTCTAAAAACAGCGGCCAGCGAATGAACGAGTTTGTGGCTCCTACTAATCTCATAATCTCAATTTCATCTTTCCGAGCAAAGATCGTAATTTTAATCGTATTTGAAATTAAGAACATCGCCGTTAAGACAAGTGCAATGATTAACGCAGCACCGATATTACGTGCTACCTTCAATACTTTAAACAATTTCTTAACTTCTTCTTGTCCATATTGAACCTTCGTTACGTGAGGCAGCTCTTTCATTTGAGTCGCCGTCTTTTCAACGTATTTCGGTTCTTTCGTCTTCACGATATAAACATCACTGAGTGGATTATCCTGTTCAAATAGCTTGAACGCACTTCCATCGTCCCCAAAGCTCTTAATAAGCTTTTTCAATTCTTCTGCTTTTGAAGAAAATGTTACGCTCTCTACATATCGATTTTCTTTAATCTTGCTTTGCATTGCCTGAATGTCAGCCTGTGACGTAGATGGGTCAATGTAGAGCTTCATTTCAACATCGTCTTCAATAGAAGAAGCAAAGTTATTTAAATTAAGTAGTAAAACAAGAAATACTCCTACAAGGAGTAACGTTACCGTTACGGCACTTGCAGATGCAAAGGTCATCCAGCTGTTACGACCTAAGCTTTTTCCACCTTCACGAAAATGGCGCCCTAATGTCCTAGCTTTCATAACCGTAATCACCTCTTACTTCATCGCGAACAATCTTTCCATTCTCTACAGCAATGACGCGTTTACGAATTGTATTTACAATTTCACGGTTATGTGTAGCCATTAAAATCGTTGTTCCCGTTTTATTAATTCGATCAAAAATGTCCATGATCTCCCATGATGTTTCTGGGTCTAGGTTTCCTGTCGGCTCATCGGCAATAACCACTTTTGGTTTGTTGACGATTGAACGAGCAATCGACACACGCTGCTGCTCCCCGCCCGATAACTCATCTGGAAGTGAACGAATTTTATGCTTCAATCCAACAAGATCAAGCACTTCTAACACACGCGCTTTGATTTTTTCAGGATGTTCTTCAATCGCTTCTAAAGCGAATGCTACATTTTCATAAACAGTAAGCTTTGGTAGCAATTTAAAATCCTGAAAGACAACGCCAATATTACGACGGAAAATCGGTACGCGACTACTCTTTAGCTTTGCCACGTTCACGCCATTTACATTGATCGTGCCTGTACTCGGCTTTTCTTCACGGTACATCATTTTGATGAACGTTGACTTACCGGCACCACTTGGTCCTACTATGTAAGCAAACTCACCTTGATGAATTTTAACGTTAATCCCATTAATCGCTTTTACACCATTTGGATACGTCTTATGTACATCCTTCATTTCAATCATATTTATCACCTTAACTAACGGTTTTTATTTTTCTTACCTCTCTTACTCTCGTAAACTCAATGTTCTTCCTCTTTAAAATGTCGAAAACTCCTGTTGTCGGGGCTCCCCCTTCGACATGCCCCCTCATTATAACATCTAAAAATTACATGATAAGCCCCAAAAATATTACAATTTCATTTCAAGTATACCAAAAGTATGAATTTATAGGTTTTTTTAACATTTTTACCTAGGTATTTCGATGTCATTTTACCGAGTAATTTGATTTCTTTACTTTTAACTTTTCGACAAAAAAAGACAAGGGGTCTGTCCCCCTTGCCGTTTTATTTTTTCTTTGATAGCCATTCTGCTACTTTATCAGCATCTTCGCCTTCAATCACGTTTTGAGGCATGGCTCCTTTTCCGTTTGCAATAATGTCACGAATTTCATCCTTTGAGTACTTGCTGCCGATTTTTTGAAGACTCGGTCCGCCTGCACCTTCTAAATTACCACCGTGACACGTTGAACAATTTTGCTTGGCAATCGTCTCAGCGCTCTGCGTCGACTCGCCGCCTTTATCATCACTTCCGCCGCCACATGCTGCTAGCGCAAGCGACGTTCCTAAAAACAATACCGCTATTCTTTTTTTCATCGGTTCTCCTCCCTTGATGATTGGAAAATTATTCTCTCATTATATCCTAGTTACGCCTGTTTGAAACCCTCTCCCAATACATCGGAGGCATCTGTAATAATGACAAAGGCTGTTGGATCAATTGCTTTGATCATTTGTTTCAATTTTGTGAATTCGGTTTGATCAATTACGACCATTAATACAGGGCGCTCGGTATCAGTATAGCCACCCATTGCTGATAATCTCGTGACACCACGATCAATTTCATGCAGCACCGCTTTTCGTACATCTTCTTCCTTTTGTGTAATGATAAGCGCCATTTTGGAACGTCTTACCCCAACTTGGACGAGATCAATCGTTTTACTCGTTACATAAAGACCAATTAGCGCGTACAGTCCTCGCTCTAGGTCAAAAACAATCGCCGCCGTTAACACGATAACACCGTCAATAAGCGCTACGCACAGTCCAAGAGAAAGCCCTGTGAATTTATGAATGATTTGAGCCGCAAGATCCGTCCCACCCGTTGACGCTTTTCCTCGAAACACAATTCCAAGACCAAGTCCTACTCCGACTCCCCCAAATAACGCTCCTAGCAGCGGATCATGTGTGGCTGGTTCCATGTGTTTTGTGACGTATACAACAAATGGTAAAAACATCGTTCCAATTAGCGTTTTCGCTCCAAACTGTCTTCCTAAAAAGATAACGCCCGCAATAAACAGCGGAATATTTAATGCCCACTGCACATAAGCAGGCTCCCAACCTAACGTAGCGTCTATAATCGTACTAATCCCACTTACCCCACCAGATGCTACTCGGTTAGGCAGCAAAAAACAGATTAAATGCGATCGCGACAAGCGCTGACCCCACCAGTATGTACAAAATTTCAAACAGTTGCTCCATTCTTGTTGAGTAAAGTCTTTCTCCCTTTTTCTTCACGTACGTGCTCCTCCATCCAATTACTTCATTAATTCTGTAGCGTAAGAAAGAACCCTAAAAAGTAACGAAGCCCACGCATCGTAACGATGCATGGGCTTCTACAAAAAGGGTCGATCTACACGTCCCGTTTTGTTCTTATAGCTGTGAACGTAGGTAAGCATCAATAAACGGATCAAGTTCTCCGTCCATTACGCTGTTTACATTCCCGATCTCTGTGTTTGTACGGTGGTCTTTTACTAAAGAATATGGGTGGAATACGTATGAACGAATTTGGCTTCCCCAACCGATTTCTTTTTGCTCACCGCGGATTTCCGCAAGCTCATTTTGTTGCTTTTCAATTTCTAATTGATAGAGCTTCGCTTTTAACATTTTCATTGCTTGCTCACGGTTTTTAATCTGTGAACGTTCTGATTGACACGTTACAACCGTATTGGTGGGTACATGCGTAATACGAACCGCTGAATCGGTTGTATTGATATGCTGACCGCCGGCACCGCTCGCACGGTACGTATCAATTTTAAGATCTTCTGTACGGATATCGATTTCGATGTCATCGTTTAGCTCTGGCATCACTTCACATGAAACGAAGGACGTATGACGGCGCCCTGATGAATCAAACGGTGAAATACGCACAAGACGGTGTACGCCTTTTTCAGCTTTTAAGTAGCCGTACGCATTGTGACCTTTAATAAGAAGCGTAACGCTCTTAATTCCAGCCTCATCACCAGGTAGGTAATCCATCGTTTCCACTTTGAAGCCTTTTTTCTCTGCCCATCTCGTATACATACGAAGAAGCATTGAACCCCAGTCCTGTGACTCCGTTCCACCAGCACCTGGGTGAAGCTCTAAGATGGCATTGTTTTTATCATGAGGTGCACTTAGTAAAAGCTGAAGCTCAAAGTCATTTACCCCAGCAGAAAGCTCTTTAATTTCTGTTTCAAGCTCTGCCGCAAGCTCTTCATCATACTCTTCTTTTACAAGCTCGTAGGATACTTGAAGGTTTTCATGTGAGTCACTTAAGTTTGTAAACTCATTAACCTGATCTTTTAACGCATTCGCTTCATTAATAACCACTTGTGCGGCCTGCTGATCGTTCCAGAATTCTGGATCAGACATGCGCTCATCTAGTTCTGTAATACGGGCTTTCTTGTTATCGAGGTCAAAGAGACCCCCTAAAGTCCGCTAATCTCTTAGCTGTTTTCTCAAGCTCTTGTCTAATTTCTACTAAATCCATATTCGACACCTCTGTTATTATTTTCATTGTTTGTCTGAGAGCAACCACACGAAATCGCCCACTCAGAATCTCCATATCTACAGGATATCCATGAAGGGGCGATTTCACCAGTGCTTTCATTTATTTCATCCTAAAAAGGATTCATAATTTAACTTATGCCTGCTCTTTTCCACAGCAGTTTTTGTATTTCTTGCCGCTTCCACAAATACACGGATCGTTACGACCTACGTCTAAATGCTTTACTTTTGGCTTTTTCTTCGCAGGAGCACTGTCATCTGAATTGTGAACAGCCGCCTGACCTTTTGCTACCTCTTGGCGCTCAAGGTTTTGACGAATTTCAGCCTTCATAATGTATTTTGATACCTCTTCTTCAATGGCTGCGACCATGTTCTCAAACATCGCAAATCCTTCAAATTGGTATTCACGAAGTGGATCTGTTTGGCCGTAAGCGCGAAGGTGGATACCTTGACGAAGCTGATCCATCGCATCGATGTGATCCATCCATTTTGAATCGACAGAGCGAAGCACCACAACTTTCTCAAATTCACGCATTTCTTCATCAGGAAGAAGCGCTTCTTTTTCGTCGTAGCGTTCTTTCACTTTCGCAAAGATGAGCTCGATCATCTCCTGTGGATCTTGACCACGAAGCTGTTCTTCCGTTACGTCGCCTTCTTCTAACAGATTACCATGTAGATAATCAATTACGGCTTTTAAGTTCCAGTCTTCATCAAGCTCTTCACGCGGTGTGTTCACTTCGACCACACGACGAATCGTTGCAAGAATCATTTGCTCGACGATTTCACGCAGATTATCTGAGTCTAATACATCAAAGCGCTGTTTGTAAATAACCTCACGTTGCTGACGAAGAACATCGTCATATTGAAGAAGCTGTTTACGTGCATCAAAGTTATTCCCCTCAACGCGTTTTTGCGCAGATTCAACCGCACGTGTCACGATTTTACTTTGAATTGGCTGTGTATCATCCATGCCAAGACGCTCCATCATGGCACGCATGTTATCAGAACCAAAGCGGCGCATTAATTCATCTTCCATTGAAAGATAGAATTGTGATACCCCTGGGTCCCCTTGACGTCCAGAACGACCGCGAAGCTGGTTATCAATACGACGACTCTCATGACGTTCTGTACCGATTACTGCAAGACCGCCTAATTCTTTTACACCTTCACCAAGCTTGATATCCGTACCACGACCGGCCATGTTAGTCGCGATCGTAACCGCCCCAATTTGACCAGCATTTTCAATGATTTCCGCCTCACGCTCATGCTGCTTCGCATTTAACACGTGATGTGGAATACGCTTGCGTTTTAGAATATTCGATAATAGCTCAGATGTTTCAATCGCAACCGTACCAACAAGAACAGGCTGTCCTTTTGCATAGCGCTCTGCGATGTCTTCAGCTACGGCAAGGAATTTCCCTTCCATCGACTTGTAAATCAAGTCTGCACGGTCATCACGGGCGATATCACGGTTCGTTGGGATCACGATAACGTGCATGTTGTAAATGTTACGGAACTCTTCTTCCTCCGTTTTCGCTGTCCCTGTCATACCAGAAAGCTTTTCATACATACGGAAGTAGTTCTGGAACGTAATCGTCGCAAGCGTCATGCTTTCGTTTTCAATTTCCACGCCTTCTTTTGCCTCAATCGCTTGATGCAACCCGTCGCTAAAACGACGACCTTTCATTAGACGACCTGTAAATTGGTCAACGATCACAACTTTCCCGTCATCAACTACGTAATCAATGTCATTATGCATCGTCACATGCGCTTTTAGGGCTTGGTTAATATGATGGTTTAACCCAACATGTGCGATATCAAATAAGTTGTCAATTCCAAAAGCGCGTTCTGCTTTTGACATTCCGTCTTCTGTTAACTGAACGCTTTTCGTTTTCACGTCAAACGTGTAGTCATCCTCTTGTTTTAACGTACGAACGAACGCATTCGCCTGAATGTAAAGCGCCGCTGATTTTTGAGCAGAACCCGAAATGATAAGCGGTGTACGCGCCTCATCAATTAAGATGGAGTCAACTTCATCAATTACAGCAAAGTGAAGTGGACGCTGTACCATTTGCTCTTTGTACAGAACCATGTTGTCACGTAGGTAATCAAACCCAAGCTCGTTGTTTGTGCTATACGTAATATCTGCATAATACGCTTCTTGCTTTTCTTCACGAGACAGGCTGTTTAAGTTCAAGCCTACCGTTAAGCCTAAAAATTCATATAAACGTCCCATCTCACCAGCATCACGGCTTGCAAGGTATTCATTGACCGTTACAACGTGAACGCCTTTTCCTGTGATTGCATTTAAGTAAACGGGCATCGTTGCCGTTAACGTTTTACCTTCACCGGTTTTCATTTCAGAGATATTTCCTTCGTGTAAAGAAATCCCCCCCATAAGCTGAACCTTGTATGGGAAAAGACCTAATACACGCTTGGCTGCTTCACGAACAACCGCAAATGCTTCAACAAGCATCGAGTCGAGCGATTCACCGTTTTGATAACGCTGCTGAAAGTCAGCTGTTTTTTCACGAATTTGATCATCACTAAGCGCAGCCATTTGTGAGCTTAACGCATCGATTTGGTCCGCTCTTTTCGCTAAACGATTAACATGGCGCTGGTTGCCATCGATAACTTTCTTAAAAATTCCAAGCATCTTAAAACGCTCCTCTTTAATTCAAAGAATTTATTTATAAGACTATAGTTAATGGTTTCAAAGTTTGGGTAATACTATAAGTGAATTCGTCTGTCTTCATCGCCTGTTTTTACGATGATCATCCTCTCTTTTGTCTCAACGTATAGGGAAGATCGTTGGATCATTTTTTATGAACGAACCTATCTCAACTACCGATCATTTCCTTAGGACTAGAGGCATATTTCCTGCACTTATTTTTCTTCTAGCTCGATACATATTATTGTAATACATTTTGAACTAGAATAACATGATATTCATACCTTCTATATTATAACAACTCAGCACTTTATACAATTTTCCCCCATTTTATTTGTCAGAAAAGGCAAAAAGCGTAGCCAAATTGGCTACGCTTCCTACCGTGCATTTTTATATTCAGTTAGTTAGGTTCAATTAAACCGTAGCGACCATCTTTACGACGATACACAACGTTCGTTGAATTTGTCTCTGCATTCGTAAATACAAAGAAGCTATGACCAAGCATATTCATTTGTAAAATGGCTTCTTCACTGTCCATTGGCTTCAGGTCGAATCGCTTGTTACGAACTAATTCAAGATCGTCCTCGTCCTCTTGGACTGCCACTGCCGTCGCTTCGCCTTCTAAGTTTGCAAATACGTGCTTAGCGCCGCCTTTTTCGCGAACGCGGCGATTTAGTTTTGTTTTATGCTTACGAATTTGTCTCTCTAATTTATCTACGACCAAATCGATGGCTGCATATAAATCGGTATTTGTTTCTTCGGCACGTAACACTAAATCACTCATTGGAATTGTTACTTCAATTTTTTGGTCGTTGTTATAGACTTTCAAATTGACATATACTTCAGATTTTGGAGTGTCGTTAAAGTATCGTTCGAGTTTGCTAATCTTTTTCTCTACATAGTCCTTAATTGCTGGAGTTACTTCAATATTTTCGCCACGAATGTTATATAACATAAATGGACTCCTCCTTTATCATCCAAGGTATACTGTTACATTTCTACATTACCCGACATATTCCCTCCTTAAACCACAAAATTTATTGAATATTTAGTTAACTTAATCAAAGTGTATGAATAAAAACATAAAAAATGCCTTCTCCGTAAGGGAAAAGGCACGAAAATCTTAGTGAACGAGGTGCTGTGAGAGCGGCTCATAGACACCTTTCATCCAAGCACGATAAACGGGTGAGAGTGATTCTTTCACGATCTGCTGTTTGGCATTTTGATCTTCCATTTTATCTTCAAGCTTTAGGCACTCGATCAGCACGTCTTTAAATTCGTTGAAGCTCTCGACTAGAGCTGGATCTTTCGCGAAAAGATCACGGAAGCGCACGTGTGTCTCTTCAAGCTCCATAAACGCTGTGATGATGTCGCTTAACACGACATCTCCTTCTGTTTTTTCATAGTCGACAAAACTTTCTTCAACATAATCAAAGCCTTCTTCGACCGTCTCTAAAAGAGCTAAATATTCTTTCACCGCACGTACTTGGCTATCTGCTAATTTCATCTGTGTTCCTCATTTCTTTTTATCATAAAACGTTCCGTCCATTAAGGACAAATTGGCATATGGGTTGGCGTAGTGATTTGCCTGCTTCTTTTTCATACGAAGCCCCCGAATATCTCCCATTATAGCATGCTTTACCGCTTTAAGCTTTTCATCTATTACTTCATTCATCTTCATAATACGTAGCGCTCGTTCTTTTTCATCTGCTGTATTCGGAGGCTGAATCGCTGATAGGATTTCTTCTCGTTGATCAAGCAATCCATCAATCTTTTCAATATACCCTTCTCGCTCTGGTTCCATAACAGGCGTATGAAGATGATCGTATAACGATTTCGTCAGGTCGTACAAATTATCAAGTGAAGAACTCATTTCCACCACTACTCTTTCTGTCGTTGTTTTATAAAAGCGAATAGGACTTGACCACCTCTGGGTCAAGTCCTATTCATTTTCCGTTATGCCTGACCACCCTGTCTATGGGTTTGTTGGCGATTAAGCTGAATAACCTGCTTCCACGTATCACGAAACTCGGTTACGTAGCCCTCTACTTCTTCTAAAATTGCCACATCATTTTTCATATTGGCTTCCATCAGGCGGCGATTCATATAATCATACATCACCATCATATCTCCACTAATTGTGACATCAGTGTTCAGCGTCACCATAAACTCTTGGATAATTTTCTGTGCCTTCAATAAATTCGTATTTTTTGCTTCAATATCCTTTTGCTCAATCGCCTGCTTGCCTAATTTAATAAACTTCAAGCAGCCGTTATAAAGCATAAGCGTTAACTCTCCCGGTGAGGCCGTATTCACACTGTTTTGCTGATATGCCTGATAAGGATTATTCACTGCCATTTTGAGTATACCTCCGTTTTTTAACCGCTAAATTGCTGCGTAATATAAGCGCTTTGTTGATTGGCTCTTTGGATTGCCTTTTCCATTGCCGTAAACTGACTATAGTATCGATTTTCCATTTGTGTAAGGCGATCCTGGAAGCTATCGATTTGTTTGTTCATCGTGTCAAGCGTTCGACCGAGGGAGAACTTTTGGTTCGTCCATGATGTTTTCCCTGCTTTTTCTTCCACTTTTCCAATTGTACTTGTAATCGTTTGAACAAGACGATCCGCAATTCCCATCGTGCTTTTCGTTTTCTTATCGCCATCAGCATTAAAAAGTTGTGCTACAGCATTTGGATTTTCTGCGATTTTACTGCGAAGCTTTGATTCATCGTTAATGATGAGCTTCCCTTTATCAAGGTAATTTGAAGATGTTGTGATCCCTAAATCACTTAGTTGTGAAAAGCCTTGAAGAGCCCCTGCAAGTGGCGTATAAAAGTCTGTACGCATCGTGTTTATTCCAGATGATAGGGAAGAATCTCCTCGAAGCAGACCACTTTTCGCCTTTTCTTCCCAAAGTTCAATATCTTTATCTTTCATATCTTTTTTTTGCTCATCAGAAAGAGGCACATAATCTCGATACCGTTTTTCTTCCAACTTTCCATTGATAGCTTCAATTACTTCATTATATTTATTAACAAATTTAACAATACTATCAAATGTAGAATCCGTATCAGTTTGTACAGTAATAGTTTCTGGCTTAGTTGTAACACTCTTGAGATTCAATTGTATATTATTTAGCGTGTAACTATTTGAGGGAGAATTAATCGTTAAGCCCCCATTATAAGTAAATTCTGCATTTTGTGCCTTTTTTGGAACAGTCATCTGTAATCCTGCACCAAACAAAGTTCCACTGGTTTCATTAATACTAATTTCATTGCCGGAGCCATTGAACTTACCTGTAATAGTTCTCTCCATTACAAATTGTTTAGAAGACGAATCATAAAAAGCTCTCACACCCAAGTTTGCTTCATTAATTTTGTTAATTACGTCATTTAAGCTCTCCGTATCGCCATCTGCAGTAATACGCTTGCTGATTGCTTCGCCTTTTTCGTTAAAAGTACTAATCGTAAAATCAACAGTTTGTACACTGCTAAATTGACTACTCAACGTTTTAGTAGGATCGAAAGTATTATCCAAAGATTTACTAGTTTGCATTTCAGAAGCAGCTAACTGTTTTACTTCAATAGAATACGTCCCACTAGCGGAGTTCGGAGAAGCTGTAGCTGTTACAGCCCCATCGTTGGAACTTGTTGTTTTCTTAGACACGTAGGTTTTTTGATAATTCATATCTTTCGCCATTGTCAGTAGTTCATTTAGCTTTGTATTTATGTCTCGATATGAATCACGTTGCCACTCGGTCCACTGTTTCTGTTGCTTCATTTTATCTAGAGGTACTTTTTGAGCTTTCATCATATCACTGACCATTTGATCAATATCCATGCCGCTCGCTAATCCACTAATACGTGTTACCATGCGCTCCACCACCTTTAAATTTTCTTATCAAAAAGGATTCCTAAAAACTTTGTCATTTCAGCGTGCATATCCAACATCTTTTTAGATGGAATTTCACGCAAAACTTCTTTTGTTTTGTCGTCAATAACCTTAACGTAATACTCTTTAGATTCTTCATGCAGTTCAAACTTTAAGGAAGTATGAGTAGGTTGCACAAAGTTGTTCATTGCTTCTATTACTTCACTTAATTTCTTTTTAGAAGGTTGTTTATCTTCAAGCAATTCTTGAGTTTTATGATCTTTTTGTAACTCTTTATCTCTATTTATTTTAGTGTCTTGGATGAGATACTTAGATGCTGATGAAGTGGTTTTATCTATCACACTATATTCCTCCACCAAACAACAGATTTACCATATATATCGGTAAAAAGGAAAAGACGTTTAGCAAAAACACTTTTAAAAAAAGGAATAAAAACCCAAAATTTATTATTTAATAACTCATGATGAATTTTATATAGTTTAATCCATATAAAATCTTATTAAACTTTTCATTCAGAAGGTAAAAGAGAAGCTAAAAAACAGCTTCTCTTCCCATAAAAACTTTATACGATTAACGTAATAATTGAAGTACACCTTGAGGTTGTTGGTTTGCTTGAGCAAGCATTGCTTGTGCGGCTTGGGAAAGAATTGAGTTTTTGGTTTGTTCCATCATTTCTTTTGCCATATCAACGTCACGAATACGAGATTCCGCAGCCGTTAAGTTTTCAGAGGATGTGTTTAAGTTATTGATGGTGTGCTCTAAACGATTTTGAACGGCTCCTAATTTAGCACGCTCGGAAGATACGTTTTTAATTGCTGTGTCTAAAGATGTTAAACCAGCAGAAGCACCTGCTGACGTAGAGATATCCAGCCCAGATAACCCTAATGCTGCAGTACGCATATCGCTAATTCCAAAGTTAATCGTTTGACCACGGTTAGAACCAATTTGGAACGTTAAGCCGCCGTTTCCACTAGCTGAAGTAGAAGCTTGATCTAATCCAAGGTCTTTAACCGTTGTTTGACCGTCACGATCCCAGAAGGAAACTGTTCCGCTCTCGCTTGAAATTTTGAAGCGACCATCTTCTGTTACCGTAACTGCAACAGCTTGTAGGAACCCTTCTTGGCCAGCTGTTTTACCTTGAGTCGTGTTGTATGACGTAATACCAGCATTAATTGCTGTTTGTAGCGTAGAAGCAGCAGCGCTCATAGAAGTAGTACCGTTAGTGATCGCTGCACCAGTAGCGGCTGTTTGAATGTTAATGCCGTTAATGGTGAAGTCAAATTTTGTGGCGTTCGCAACAGTTGAACCGTTGTACGTGCTTGTTCCTAAGTTCGCTGCGTACGTACCAGCTCCTCCGGAAATATCCCCAGCTGTATTAGAAAGAACAAGTGCACCAACGCCAGTTGCGGCGCTGCTTGTGAATAAAGATACGCCAGAGCTTGTTCCCTTGCTTCCGCTTTCTAACACGATTTTACCTGAAGAAAGGTAACCGTTAACGTGCTGAACAGTTGCACCAGCAGCGTTTGTTGCATTGTAGTTGTCAATTGCTGTGTTTAACGTGTTTGTTAAAAGGTCAGCAGTTGCTTCTTGTGTAGCCGTAGAATCACTGCTCATGTCACGCTTTAAGCTGTCTTTTTGAGCTTGAGTTAACAGTGTACCCCAGTCTACATCAATATGATGACCATCAATTTCAAACGTGTCTTTTCCAAATGTTAACGTAGAGTTATCAGCAGCTAAGTTTTGGGCAGCTGTCATTTTACCAGCGGCTAGCTTAGCGACAACAGAGCTGATTGTAGAGTTAGATCCCACAACAGATCCTGCGCTCTTTTGTGTTCCGTCTAATAATTTTTGCGTATTGAATTCAGTTGTGTTTCCAATACGATCAATTTCTTCTTTTAATTGTTTGATTTCATCTTGAAGGGCTTTGCGGTCTTCCGTTGTATTCGTTCCGTTAGCGGATTGGTCAGATAGCTCACGCATACGCTGTAGGATTGAGTGTACTTCGTTTAAACCACCTTCAGCTGTTTGAATCATGGAAATACCATCTTGTGCGTTACGAGAAGCTTGGTCTAATCCACGTACTTGAGCACGCATTTTTTCAGAAATGGCTAGACCTGCTGCATCGTCTCCAGCACGGTTAATACGAAGGCCAGATGCTAATTTCTCCATTGATTTGGACTGTGCACCTGCAGCCGTTGATAATTGGCGGTACGTGTTTAACGCCGCGATATTGTGGTTAATTCTCATGGTGTTTTTTCCTCCCTGGAATATAAGGTGAACTTCCGTTTTCACCTAATGTAAAGTGGCGTCTCTTCTTTACTGGAAAGGATTGCACCAATAAAAAAGACGACTGAATGGTGTACCTAAAAAATATTTTAGGTACAATCATTCACTCGTCCATGAGTGTCTTATGAAGAGGAGGAATCGCGTTTTTCGTAGATTTCTCCGCGCACGATGGAAATATCCTTTGGCGCTTCAATTGCTAATCTGAGCTGTCCGCTATCACTCTTGACCACTTTTACAATGATGCAGTCATCAATGACCACATACTCTCCTGGCTTACGACCCACTACTAACAGAGGAACTCCTCCTTTTAACTCAGCTACAAAGAACAATATATGAGGACTAAATAGTACTTATTACTTGTAGTTTATAGTATGCAAATGGAAGCAATTTGCGATTAGTAGTTTTGCGGAAAATCATCTATTTTCTCTATAAACAAAAAAGCACTTTTGATTCTTTAAAAAGAATAAAATGCTTTCGTTTATACTTCTAAATGGTTTACGTAACAGAAATATCTAGTGATGACTATCAGTCATTAAAGTAGAGATTGTATCTTGTCCTTCACTCTCCCATCAAAGATCGCACCATCAATCATTGCGCCTCTCCAAACTTTATTTTCAAGGTTTGCACCTGTAAAATCAGCACCACTAAAAATACCACCTGATAGATTCGCTCCTGAAAACTCACCGTTTGTAAAATTTGCTTTTCTGCATGAACGTTCAACAAATTAGCATTATAAAAATGAGCTTTTTCAAACTTATTCTCACTTAAATGAGCGTCGCTAAAGTCGACTCCGCTAAAATCAGCTTGCTCCGCATCGATATGCTTGAAGATCGCACGGTGAAACGTCCCATTGTAGAATATCTTTTGAAAAATTAGCATTATACATCCGACAATCAACCATATAAATATGTTCTAAATTACAACTTCTAAAATCAGCTTTGGCAAATTCTCCATCGAAAAAAAGATGTGCTAATAAAGGAAATGATCATCTGTTTAGTATAAACGGATAAACAAAGATTCGTGTAAGACAATGATGTATAGAAAAAGACAAACCCGTTACAGGGTTTGCCTTTTTAGTTTTGAGTTAAAATAGCCGTCTCGGAAAACGTATCATAGCCATTACAGTGTGAAAGCTTACGTACCTTTTGTAAATCACTCACCGTCGTGTTCTACCGTTTTCAAAAAGGACTGCACGTCCTTGACGCCCCCTCCTTTTATTATCCCTTTTCTTGAAGCTGTGGAGCTAATAAGCTGGAGCTTTTTGAGCGTATAGTAAACGATTAACATAACGTATTCATCAAAAGGACGTGCCTGTGAAAAATGAAGTTTTTTATAAAACTGACATTCTTATAAGAAATTTCCCCAACTTAAAGGTGTTCCCGCATTTATATCCTGCTTTGCTTTTGCTTCTAAAACTTGTTCATAATACTTTGGTTTTAGACCATTTCCTGGCCGAATTACTCTGATATTTTCTTTAGTAAACCTCTCTCCGGATTTTATATCTCTAGTCACATATATGGACCTTCTAAATTTTAAAGAATCTTTTTCTTTCTCTGTTGGTCCATACGTAACAGTTCCTAATGCTTGTAATGCTTTATTTGTTTCTGATACTAACATTGTTAGTTCTTCTGGCTCCATAGAAAAAGCAGAATCCACTCCACCATCCGCTCTTCTAAGAGTAAAATGCTTCTCAATAACAGTAGCTCCTAACGCAACACTTGCAATAGCTACTCCTGTACCCATTGTATGGTCGGATAACCCTACTTGGCATCCAAATAATGCTCTCATATGCGGAATTGTAGAAATATTAGTATTTTCAGGTGTTGCTGGATACGTACTAGTACATTTTAACAAGACCAAATGCTTACATCCTGCTTCCCTAGCTGTCCTAACAGTTTCATCTAATTCTGATAACGTAGCCATGCCCGTAGAAATAATCATGGGTTTACCCGTAGACGCAACTTTACGAATAAGAGGTAAGTCATTATTCTCAAAAGAGGCAATCTTATACATAGGAACATTTAATTCTTCTAAAAAATCAACCGCTGTTTCGTCAAAAGGCGTACTAAATGGTATCAAACCCAAATCCCTACATCGATCAAATATAGGTTGATGCCATTCCCATGGCGTGTACGCCTGTTGATACAATTGATAGAGGGTGTTACCTTTCCACAAACTGTCTGCGTCTTCTATTTTAAAATCATCATTATCCATATTTAACGTCATAGTATCTGCGGTATAAGTTTGGATTTTTAACGCATGAGCTCCAGCTTTTGCTGCAGCTTCTACAATTTCTAGAGCCCTTTCCAACGACTGATTATGATTTCCGGACATTTCTGCAATAATAAAAGGTTCATGACCCTCACCGATCATTTTCCCTTGTACCATAAATTCATTCATATCTCTATCCCTTTCATTTTCTGTTGTAATGGTTCTTTTCTTTTAGCCCACTCATCTTTGGTAATGGCCATGAGAAAAATATTAACCACCTCATTTCTTTCTGTTAAACTTTTCTCTATATGTTTTTCCAAGGAAAAACCTAGCTTTTGATGAAATAATCTACTTTTTTCATTAAATGTAATTACTTCTCCGTATACAACCTGAAGTTTTAGAACATCAAAAATAAAATCTAACCCTAGATATCCCATAAAGATTCCTAATCCTTTTGGAGAGTCTTTTTCGCCAATATAAAAACCCCAATAACAAGATCTATCGTTATCATTTATTTGATTTATTGAAACCATGCCTAAAGGTTTTCCTTTAAAGGTAAAAATTTTCACTATAGATTTGCTCTGTAATTGGTAAGCCTCATACCACTGAATATGCTCTGACCAAGAAATGAAATTAGAGTTATACATCATACTGCGAATGTGTTCTTGGTTTCGCCACTTCCAAATCAAAGAAAGATGACAGGTCTGTAAATCCTCTAAGGAAAATTCATTTAATATTGTCATATTGTACAGCCTCCGATATGACAGTTGCTAACGGTTTACTATTAACATAAACTCGATCTACCAAAATACTAGCGGCTTCAGCCATCTTCTGAAGCTTTTTTCTATCACTGTTTAATTCCAAAAGTGCATTTAAAATGTGATCTGTTTTTACATCGGTATAATATCCTAGATAGTAAATAGCCCCTTTTTCACTGACAGCTTTTGTCGATTGGATTTGATTATCAGCTACAGCTATTATTATAGAAGGCAAGCCTAGGTAACAACGTTCCCAGGTTGTGGTCCCACCTGCACCTATACATAAATCTGCATCAGCCATAAATTTAGAAATGTTCTGTACTTGGCAGTAATAATTCATATTTTCCCGACATTTACAGTAAAGTTCAATTTCCTTTTGTCTTGGATTAGCAGATCCTACAATAACATTAATATTTACCTTTACCGTTTCTGAAAATATACTTAATGCTTTTAGTGCTTTTAAGGTTTCTCCAGTAGGATCTGTGCCTCCAAAGAAGACTAAAATATTCTCTATTTTACCCGTGTGTTGCTTTCGATCAAAATCAGTATTCAAAAATTCATCTCTAAGTAAAATATATTCAGGTCCTAAAAAGGGCTGACAAAAGTCAGGAATGAGTCCCTCATAACGCTTTTGATAAGAAGAAGTATAGTTTTGATCTAGCAGGTAATCGCAGTAATGCTTACGATTTGCTAGGTCATCAATTACTAATAGTTTTGGTGCAGAGGTTTTTAATACGGATTCCCACCTATCATCTAGACCATAATGATCAAGAATAACTAAGCGGAGATGGAGTTTTTCTTTTTCTAAAACTAACCTTGTTTCTTCAACATCAATTTCCCACTTTCTTTCATACCACTCTAAATCGCCTTCACCTAAACTTTTAGCTCTTAAAAGATAAACACTAAATCCTTCATCTTGAATTAATGAGTGTACAGATCCCTCAAGATCCCGACAAATAAAAAAAGATTGGATATTAAATGTTTTTAATTGGTTTGCTAGAGTAAGACACCTCATTACGTGTCCTGTTCCAATTTCAATTGAGCTATCTACACGAAATCCTACTTTCATTTCTAATGCCCTTCTCTTTTCAATAATTAATATGTTTCTATAGTTAGAGGCTTGTATAAATATGATTCTCTTTTAGCATTCCACTCACGTCTAGTGATGCCCATCCGAATAACATTAAAATATTCTCCATTTTTAAAAATATGGTCCATAAGTTTTCCTTCTATTCTAGAACCGAATTTTTCATGGATTTCAATCACTTTTTCATTAAATTCAAATACTTCACACCAGAGCTTGTTCATATTTAACTCAAAAAAAACATAATCATATATATTACATTCCAAAATGCGAGCTAGACCTTTACCTCTTGCTCGAATATCACCTATATAGTAAGCCCAAGATGCCTGTTTGTGATTGTAGTCAATATTATTTACGCTCAGTACTCCTACGTCGACACCATCTTCAATCTCTATAATCCAATATTTTTCGTTACTATTATTTTCACAAATTTTCTTAAGCCATTTTTGCTGATTTTCAATTGTTAAAATAGGGTCCGTATACATATACCTTGTAACTTCAGGAGACATTCGCCAATCCATAATCATTTCAAGATCTTCTTCCTGTATTTTTCTTAACTTCACTACCATTACGATTACCGCCTTATCCTCAAATCATAATTTTCTTTTGCTCAACATGACTATTAATATCCGCCCAGTCAGGATTTTCCCTAAGTAAGTTAATAATTTCCTGGAAGGGAAAGGGACTAATATCTGTGTATAAGTTCTGAATCACTATTTTAATAAGATCAAAATCTTCAGGCGTATCAACGGTCAGACGATACTGACTGTAATTTACTTCATTTGTTACGCTCAAAAGAGAAAACTGCTCTGGATGACTATAAATGTAAGATGTGACATGTTCACGGTGAGGTAGAGATATAGCTTGTTCAAACACCTTTTTTAGTACATCATATGAAAAAACTTCTGTATCAAACCCTCTTGGATACGTACGAGTAATTGTATTGGAGGCGTAATCTGGTTTCTTTTCAAGAAAACATTGAATGACCTTGTCAATTTCATCATGATGAATTACAGGACAATCTGATGTCAAGCGAATGACTACATCTGCTTTATATTGAGTCGCAGCCTCATAGTAACGAGTTAATACATCATGTTCTGATCCCCTATAATAGGAAATTCCTATCTTTTCACAAACCTCTACAATTACATCATCTTGTTTTTTTGTAGTTGTGGCTACTACAATTTCATCTATAAAAGCTGATTGCTTCACGCGAATAATTTGATGTTCAAGTAATGACCTTCCCATTACTTTCTTCATTACTTTTCCTGGCAAACGAGTAGATCCCATACGTGCTTGGATAATAGCAATAATTTTCATAATAGCACCCGCCTATGATTGTCTATAATGGTTAATAGATTGCTTAACAGCCCTAATAACATCTTGCACGTCTTTCTCTGTCATTGCCGGAAACAAAGGTAAAGAAATCATTTCTTCATATAAACTCTCAGCCTGAGGACATAATCCTTTCGAATAACCAAGCCCTTTATAAAAAGGATGCAAGTATACAGGCAAATAATGAACATTTACACCTATATTCTGTTTTTGAAGGGCTTCAAATATATCTTTTCGAGTTCCAGACAATCTGTCTGTTTTTAAACGAATTACATATAAATGCCAACTAGAATTACCATCAATATGCTGAAAAGGTAGAATGACTTCCGGTAAAGACTCGAATGCTTGATTATATAATGTTACATACTGTCTTCTTTTTTCTATGAACTCATTTAGTTTCTTCATTTGACTAATTCCTAAAGCAGCTTGAATATCAGTCATCCGATAGTTATAACCTAAAAACTGCATTTCATAATACCAAGGTCCTTCATCTTTCGACAATAACTTTCGATCACGAGTAATACCATGAGAACGGAATTGGATTAATTTCTGATAGTATCTCTTATTATTTGTCGTAATGATTCCACCCTCACCTGTCGTGACGTGTTTGACAGGATGAAAGCTAAACATTGTCATGTCGCTTAAAGCTCCGACTCTGTTTCCCTGATAAGTAGCACCTATTGCATGTGCTGCATCTTCAATCACAATCAAGTTATGCTCTTTTGCTATTTGATGTATCGATTGTAAATTTACAGGTTGACCTGTGAAATGCACAGGAATAATGGCTTTAGTCTTTGGAGTAATTTTTTTTTCAATATCTAAAGGATCAATATTATATGTTTGATCATCAATATCAGCAAAAACAGGAACTGCTCCCTGATATAGTACACAGTTAGCACTCGCAGCAAATGTCATAGCTGTTGTAATGACCTCATCTCCTTCATTAATTCCTGCTGCATAGCATGCGCCATGCAAAGCAGCCGTTCCATTTGAGAAGGAAACTGCATACTTAGTGCCAACGTAATCCGCAACTGTATGCTCAAATTCTTCTATATAAGGACCTGTAGTTAAATAATTACCTCGAAGAACTTCTACTACTGCGTTGATATCTGATTCATCAATTGACTGCTTTCCATAAGGAAGATAATTTTCTCGAATTTTAACAAATGACATATTCTTTATCCTCTTGATGAAGTAGCAGACTGTTTGGTTATTCCTTCTACTAACTCTCTCAATTCCTCTACAGTAAGCCATTCGCTATTGAGATCGCTTGTGTACTTAAATCCATCAGATAACTTCTTTCCATCAGTCATTATTTCATCTGACCACCAAGGGAACTCGGGCTGTATTACATAATAACTTTCGAATTCCAACGTTCTTCTAGCATCATCTTCTGTAATCATAGCTTCGTGGAGCTTTTCTCCTGGGCGAATCCCTACGTATTTAATGTTACATTCTGGAGCAATAGCTTCAGCTAAATCAACTACTCGCATACTTGGAATTTTAGGAACAAAAATTTCCCCGCCATGCATGCGCTCTAGATTGTCTACTACAAATTGCACTCCTTGATCTAGGGTAATCCAAAACCTTGTCATCCGCTCATCAGTAATAGGTACCTCTCCGGTTTCTCGCATTTTTTGAAAGAAAGGCACTACGCTGCCTCGACTTCCAACAACATTACCATAGCGTACAACTGCAAATTTTGTATCCTTATCCCCAACATATGAATTGGCAGCTACAAATAATTTATCAGAAGCTAATTTTGTGGCACCGTATAGGTTAACTGGACTTGCGGCCTTGTCCGTACTTAAAGCAATTACTCTTTGAACCCCTCTATCAATAGCAGCTTCAATAATATTTTGAGCACCGTGTATATTTGTTTTTACTGCTTCAAAAGGATTGTATTCACATGCTCCCACATGTTTCATTGCAGCAGCATGAATCACTATGTCTACACCTTCAAACGCACGATAAAGCCTTTCTTTATCACGAACGTCTCCAATAAAATATCTTATACGTGGATCATTAAATTCCTGAGCCATTTCATACTGTTTCAATTCATCCCTACTAAAGACAATAACTTTCTTAACATCACTTTTAAGCGCTTTGGAAACAAACTTTTTCCCAAATGATCCTGTTCCGCCAGTTATCAATACTACTTTATTTTGTAAGTTCACTTCAGATCATTCCTTTTATTTTTACTGAATTTATTAAGCTGTATTAACTTAAATTATTTTTTAAAAATTTCATGATATAAAAAATCTATATAAAGAGAGTAGATTAACCCTTAATAGTCAATTTTATTATTTTAGTATAAGCTAAGAAATATCTATAAAACGTAATTGCTATAAAACTTTAGTGTATATATTTACTGCTTAAATGAAAATTAACTTATTAAATCTTTTAGTACTTCCTTAGTTAAATTTCAAAAAATCCTTAAATTTAGAATTTTTAAATCCCCTAATAAACGCTCCACCTTCAGTGCAGTTCCAAAGCTCAATATTCACTTTAGACTCTGCATACCCCTCAAACCATCTTAAATAAGTAAATAGATTTCGAGAAGTTGAAACGGTACTTACTCCATCAAAACTTCTTACCTTTAGTAAATTAGGTGTCTCATGTACGATTCTAGTTCTATGAGCCCCTTCAACATGACTCTGATTATTTGTAAAGGCAAGGTCCTGACCAACTAAAGCTACTTGCTCGGCTCCCATAGTTATCATTACGTCTAATAAACAAGTAGCGACTGATCCACCTGTTTCTATCAAAGTTTGACCTCTAATAGCAGCTTCTTGCTCAGCATTTTTGTATCCTTTTTGCCATACTATATACCGAGGACCTTGATAGTTAAAGATTGCTTTGCTGTTCGCAGTACTTAAATAGAATAGAGGAATGTTTTCATTATTTAAATCTTCAAATTGCTCAATAATATTATCCAGAGGATCGGAAACCATAACAAAATCAGGATAAAGACCGTGTTTTAGCAAAGGCCTAAAAGCTGTACCTACTACTCCTATAGTGAAGCTCCCACTTTTCTGAGCTTTTTTTAAATTATCTAACTGCTTGTACAGTGATGGACCTGCTGAAACTAATATCATTCTCTTTTTAAAGGAAAAATTACATTCTTTGAAAAAGGGATCACCCAAAGCTACATTCTTCAAAAAATTTGCATCAAGCGTAACTGCATAATTTTCAATAGTATCTTGCGTTATTAAATATGATTGAATCTCTCTCATTATTTTCATGTATTTTTCTTCAACCATATTTAAAGAGGGCCGTAACAAGTATATATGATTATTAAGAAGACTTGAAAATTCCCTCACGTCTTCCTTACTTTCTAATAATTTATATTTAACTCTTGGATTTCTTATCACACCCTCAATCAAACCTGTACTTAAAATCCACTTGTAATATGAAACATTAAATTCATAAACAATAATTTGAGCACTATTATTAGTATTTAATAGTTCCTCTACGTGATAACCAGCACCCATGCCAATGACCAAAAGAGTATGTCCACTTTTCATCTTTTCAGTGACCCATTTTTGTGCCTCCTTAAGCGGATCATAACTACTGTGCAGAAAGAATGAAGAAGCTTCAGATTCTACTTTAACTGTAGGTGCGGTTTTAGTTTTAATAATAGAAAATCTCACCTTTACTCAGCCTTTTCTTTAAGCATTTCGATCCACTGCTGCACAATTGGAGTAATTTCATACTCAAATAAGTCGGATACTAATACATAATCGTTCGTCTCCATTGCTCCCCTAATCTCGTTTAAGAAGCCGTTTAGTTTTTCTATTTCAATATTCTCTATCTCCCCCACTCTTTCTAAGCTACTCATAGACTTAATAGACCAGGACAACCCTTCAATAATTTGAGGAAGTATTTCAAAGGCCTCACTTTCTTGGTTTTTTGCAAGAAAATCTACTAACAAATCAATAAAATAAGTAATTTTTGGTAAGTAATCCTTCAGAAAATCAACATTATCTTTTATTAAAGTTTCTAATTCCATTTAATCGCTTTCCCCTTTTATTTTGAAAGATATTTTTGATAGTAATAAATCTAACCACTCTTTAGCATATAAAGAACAAGTATAAAGACCTTCATATAGAGCTTTTGATTTTAAGTAGATTCTTTTCTCTATCTGATTTTGCGTCTCATTATCCTCTTCTAAGTAGCTATTATTAATTGCATAAATAATAGGTTGATATAAAAAATATAAAAATTCCGTTTCTAACGTTTCTTTTAACTCTCTGTCTATATGTTCCAACTTACTAATAATATCAGTGGTCCATCTTAATTCGTTCTCATGCATCTTTGCTATAACTTCTTTAGCTTTCATAGTAATCTCTATAAGTTTATCGTTTTTACTGTTTTCTGCTTCGAGAATTTTATAAAATTGCATCCACTCTTCTTTATTTCTTTCTTGCTTTAACGTTTTAAGTTTATTTAGTTCCTCAAAGGGAACGTTTAGCTCGCAGTATTTATCTATAAATCTCTCAAAAGGCATGTTTTCCATACCTCTAATCATAGCTCCGCCCTCTGTGCAGTTAAAAATTCGATTAATACGGTTTTCCGGTTTAATATAATTTAAATAGTGCACGAAGGATCTGTTCATACCATTTAGAGGAGAATCTGTTAATACCATATCTCCATAATAACCCTCTACTTCAAACATTCTTCTTTCTTTGATATATTTTTCATCTATAACTCTTTGATTTTTGTTTCCTTCGGCATGGGATTGGTTATTTGTATAAGCCAAATCCTGACCAATTAGTGCAATTGGACCAGATGTTAATTGAAAGGCAACATCTAGGGCACTATTAGCTACAGAGAATCCAGGAAACACGCTGCCAATATCTCTATTGACAATTCGATCCGTTAATTCGTTGACAAGATTTTCACCCAAAACGTTAAATACAATTTGAATTCCTTGGTGTTGATTAGGAATGGCATGGTGTACCTTCATGGAATATAATAACGGGATGGAGTTGATATTAATGCCCTCAAAGTGTTGAAAATTAACTTCTCCTCCGTCAATTGTTACAACTGCGTTTGGTTCAATACCATGTTTTAGTAAAGTGTTAATTGTTGTACCTGCACACAATATAAATGCTCGCTCCTGAAGTTCCTTTAAGAAATGAATTTGCTTATTTAAAGATGGGCCACCTGAAACAAGGACAATTGGACAACTTAGTGACTTATCTAACCTAGAAAATGGTATTGCATCAAAAGCATTGTATAGATTAGCTGTATAATTTTTCTGCCAATCATGAGAGAAGAATTCCATAGTGTTTTTATTTACTACTTGTAGCAATAAAGATCTTTTTATTACCTCCAGTATTTTGCTAGTATTTAGCGGATAAATATTTCCATAGTTAGGATTCACAATTACTTGTATTCTGTTCTTAAAACTTGAAGCGTAACTCTCCATCAATTCTGTAAATTCTTCTATATTTAACTGATCTATGACGCTTACTCGAGCATCTTCGTATAAAAAATTCATTTCTCTATGTTTTACTACTTGATCAAGAACTTCTTTGTTCAATTCAATGACGACCAAATGTTCATGGTCACACATTTTATTATAGAATTCTTCTATAATATATCCTGTACCTATACCAATAACAATATGACAGTAATGCTTTTTATAGTTACTCTCTGCTATGCGTTGAGCTTCTTTGATAGGATTATATTTACTAGAGGTATAAAATCCATTTAACTGCAGTACCATTTCCTTGTTACTATTAAGTTCTATATTGCATTGAGTTAAGATTTCTTCTTTTAATGCTTGTTGCTCGTCAAGCAGCATAGTGAGTCACTCCATATTTCAAGTAGAATTATAGTAAAAAGAAGACTCTAAAGTTAGAGCCTTCCGTATCAAAATTATTAAATGCGATTAACGAAGTAATTGTAATACGCCTTGTGGCTGTTGGTTAGCTTGAGCAAGCATAGCTTGAGCAGCTTGAGAAAGAATAGAATTTTTCGTTTGATTCATCATTTCCTTAGCCATATCAACATCTCTAATACGAGATTCAGCAGCAGTTAAATTCTCTGAACCAGTATTTAAGTTGTTAATAGTATGTTCTAAACGGTTTTGATAAGCACCTAGCTTAGAACGTTCTTTTGAAACAGTCTCAATTGCATCATTGATTTTTGTAATTGAGTTATTTGCATTAGTAGTAGTATCTACTTTAATATTAGCAGTTGTTAAACTTAAAGCAGTTGCTGTCATTGTTTTAATTTGCAAACTAATTGTTTGTCCTGAATTTGCACCCACTTGGAAATTATAAGTTCCAGTAGACTTGATTAATTTCTGTGTATTGAATTCTGTTTCATTTGCAATTCGAGAAATTTCTGTTTTTAACTGTGTAAGTTCTTCAGAAATAGCATCACGATCTTTAGTAACGTTTGTATCGTTTGAACCTTGTACTGCTAATTCACGCATACGTTGAAGGATAGAGTGTGTTTCGCTTAAAGCACCTTCAGCCGTTTGAATTAAAGAAATACCGTCTTGTGCATTTTTAGAAGCTTGGTCCAATCCACGGATTTGACCACGCATTTTTTCAGAAATAGAAAGACCTGCAGCATCGTCACCAGCACGGTTAATACGAAGACCTGAAGATAATTTCTCCATTGAACTTGATTGTGCACTAGTAGCACTGTTTAATTGGCGGTAAGTGTTAAGAGCCGCGATATTGTGATTAATTCTCATTATAAAAATCCTCCTTGAAAGGTTTGTTATCCACATCCTTGTGGATTTTGAATTGGAAACCAGCTTGCTCAAAAGTCGGCCGCCTTTGGATCAGCTGGTTGACACTATTAATATCGACCCGTTTCTACAAACCTTTAATAGAAGAAGCTATTCTTTTTTGAAATTTTTCAAGAAGTCAATGGAACCTTCTGCTGCCTGCTTATTTTCCTGCTGAATGAGGTCAAAGATTTCTTTTCGGTGAATTTCGATGTGCTTTGGTGCGTTGATTCCTATCTTTACTTGATCACCAACCGCAAGCACTGTGATTTCAATATCATCACCAATTTTGATTGATTCGTTAAGCTTTCTTGTAAGTACGAGCACCACCCTCTCCTCCTTTATTTCGCATTTGTTTTGAATAGCGGATGTTTTGTTTGATAGTTGGTATTCATTAAGATAATTTGTTTTCCCTGCTTGTTTCTTGTATTCAAAATAATCGGTGCTTGAAGATTTGCGGTCGTGTCCTCAAAATTATCTTTTACTGTTAAAATTGAATATACTTCTACTTCTTTTTCCTCTTTAATATCGAGTTGCACTAAATAGTTTTCATCGATCGTGAAATCATATTCTTTTACAAAATGAAACGGGTTGACCACAATAAACGCAAGCCCTGCGCTCTCCGTTGACTGCAGGGCATAAAACACCTCGTCTTCATTTAGCGAAAGGAGGACGAATGATTTTTCCTCTTCAAACCCTGGAATGCCCTGTGCGAATGTAATAACTTTATGTTGGTCAATTTCTATTTTTCCATGATACTTTGTTTCTATTGTCATTCTGTCACAACCTTATATTTTTTGTTCGTAGTTAATACCTTTATAATACAAATTTTCAAAGTCGACCTTTACATTTGGATACTGCTTCATACTAACCGTTGTTATACCAGGAGTGTAATGATGAATTGGTTTATTTATATTTACCTGAATATTTGGCTTATGTGTTTGCCACTGAATAGTTACATCACCAGGATCATAGCCAATTTCTACACTGCCAGCAGATGGAATAAAGCCAATATTAAACTCATAAAAAGGAGGCAGTCCGTTCGCTTCTGCAATATCAGGAATTGCGTTTCCACCGTCCTCTATCTGCATCAACTGATCCCCCTGACTTGATACCCGCGCAATCCCATCCAGCAAATCCTGCTTACCAAGATCAGCAGCCTCTTCAATTCGCCTTCTAATGCTTTTCAAATCAACATCCTCACGCGCTCTCGTCTGATCAATCGTCAGCTTTGAAGGCCGACGCTCAATGGTCATCTCTGCGGCAGGTTGCTCAATTGAAAGATCAGCCTGTGGCTGCTCGATCTCCTGCACCGGCTGATTAATCTGCAACCCAATCTGCCCCCGAGTCGAATCTAACCGAATCTGAGGAAAAATCATCACTACCACTCCCCTCTATATAATAAATAGTTGCTTCTATCTAAAATATCTCTCCATACAAGCTACAAACTTCATAAAGGGGTCTGCTCACCACCACCGCAAAAACAGACTCCCTGAACTCACCCAAAGGAAGAGGTTTACCGAGGCGGAAGTGGTCAACTCCGAAAGGGGGACCACTTCCGCTTAGGTCTAGAAGACACCCCCTCACTGCACTTTAGTGAGGGGGTGTCTTCTAGCATCGATATTACCTTAGGAAGTCCATTAGGGTTGGTTGGATAATTCGTGACCCTACCCCTAAAGCAGCACGGTGCACGCTCTCTTGCGTCTTCAAATCCGTAATCACACGCTCAATATCGGCATCCTCATTATCAGACACGATGCGCTGAGCGATCACTTCCTGCTCATCCACACGATCCTCCATCATCTCAATCCGATTTTGGCGCGCGCCGAGCTCGGCACGAGTATTCAACATACTATTAATATGTGTATCTAATGCACCTAAATACTTATTAATATCTGTGTTTGTTTTCGTGCTATCCTTTAGATCTGCACTTAGTTTTTCTAACGTACTAAAAAGACCTTTTTCAGGATTTGCCGCATCATACGTAAAAACCGCATCCGTTTTAATACTCACTGGCATGTAAATTCCCTTTGAAAGTTCAATCTGTACTTCCGTACCACTTGTAGAATTTGGCTTGTCGTCCGCTCCGATCGGTGCATCTAGGGTTTTTGTTCCGTTAAAAATATATTTATCCCCGACCTGGGTGTTTGCAATTGTAATTAAATGCTCTTTTAACTGATCGATTTCCGTAGCGATACTTCCTCGTTGAGACGTATCGTACGTATCATTACTCGCCTGCACAACAAGTTCACGAATACGTTGCATTGCTTGCGTCGCCTTGTCTAGCGCAGCATCAGAGTTTTCAATCCAATTGTATGCTTCCGAAAAGTTTGCTTTGTATTGTTCTGTTTGGGAAAGGTCTCTTCGATATGAAATACCTTTCATTGCGATAACAGGATCTTCAGACGGGCGGTTGATTTTCTTCCCAGTCGAAAGCTGATCCTGGTATTTTCCCATGCGCTCATAGCTTGTGCTTAAGTTACGAAGCATATTGGTAGAAAGCATTCCTTGTGTTATGCGCATTGTCTACACCTACCTTCCAACTAGTCCCATACCATTAATAATTTTATCTAACATTTCATCCACGACCGTAATGTTTCGTGCCGCCGCGTTATATGCATGCTGGAACTGAATCATATTCGTCATTTCTTCATCAAGTGATACAGCACTCACAGACTGACGTCGACCGTCAACCGATTGACGAAGCGTATCTGCATTCCCTAGCATACGGCTTGCTTGCTGTCCTTCTACACCTAGCTGACCGATCATTGCTTCATAAAAGGAAGAAACCGTTCCCGTCTTAATCGGTGTAGGACTTGTGCTCGTTAAGCTTATGCTCCGTACACCAGCTAATTTAATAGCGTTCAACCCGTTCCCAGCCGTATTTTTCTCTGTGGAAGCAGCAATTTGTGAGCCATCCGTTAGCGCCACATCAATTCCTTTTGCCGCACCATGATAATCAGCTCCTAGCCCTGAGAAGAAATCCTGTCCCTGTTGATCACTGTTCAACTGATATCCTTGTTTATGAACATCATTAAACATCGTCGCAAACGTATACGCTAGTTGATCTAATTTATCAAGCATTTCAGGGTAAATTCCTTTTGTTTCACCGTAATTACCTGTAGCTGCATCTTTTTCTTTATAACCAAAGCTCTCAATTAAACCACGTAGCTTTCCTGAACCTAAGTCATCTTTAAAAGAAATGGTAGAAGTTGCGCCTGTGGAATCGGTAATCACCATATCTGTTACCCCGTCTTCAGGCGGAACGTCTAAAACGCTACCACCAGTTGAGCTAGACCCTCCTGTAAAGGAAACCGTACTTGGCTGATCACCTTTTACTAAATAGATTGGATTTCCGCTTCCATCCTTTAGTTCCTGACCATCTGCACCAACTAGCTTAATATTAGCGATTCCCTCAGCAATCTTTAGTGCATTACTTGTCCCTGTCGTTGATGGCGTCATCTCAACCTTTACGTTTACAAGCTCTGTTAGCTGATCTACTAAACGATCGCGTTCATCATACAGGTCATTTGGCAAATAGCCATGCGGTTCAATTTCACTAATTTGCTTATTAATGGACGCAATTTGCTGTGCAAGTGAATTGACCTCTTTAACCGTTACGCTTGTTTGATTTGAAAGATCTTTTTGTAAGGCAGTAAGAGAGTCATTCAAATAATGAAACGTTTCGGTCACGGCTTTTCCGTTTGATAAAACGACCGAACGAGCCCCGGAGTTTTCTGGATTTGTGCTTAGCGTTTGCAGTCCTTTCCAGAAATCATCCATCGTTTTCGCTAATCCGCTATCTGAAGGCTCCTTTAAAATATCCTCCATTTTCGTTAAGGCATCAGAACGAGCGCTCCAATACCCCACCTTATTCTGTTCATCACGATACTGAAGGTCTAAGAAGTTTTCGCGGACGCGCTGGATGCTGCCTGCTTTTACGCCGGTACCCATCTGGCCTGGAATTTCGGGGCGGTTCATGGATGGGGCTGGGTATGGTTCTGTTTGTTCGAAGTTGACGCGCTGGCGGCTATATCCTGGGGTGTTTGCATTGGCGATGTTTTGTCCTGTTGTGTAAAGAGCGGCTTGCTGTGTGCTCATGCCCCGCTTCGCTACTTCCAGACCATGAAAGGTTGAAGTCATGATGATTCCTCCATTTCTCGTTAGGCTTTTGAATTAAACATGGATCGATTGTACGTCGCATTTTGCTGCACGCTTTTCTTGCTGTAGTTCAGGCTCGGCTGCTGTGGCTGCACAAGATCCAGTGAAACGTTAATAAATTGCAGCGATTGATAAACCATCTGCTGATTGAGATGATTTCGGTGCTTCAAATCCGTCATGACCGTTAAAAGCTGCGTTTGCAGAGATTGCAGCTTACTTTTTTCAGGCTCATCTGCACGATTGATCACATCAGACAAAACAGGCGCATCGTTACTGCTGTTTGCCAGAGCTTGTCGTACCATCTGCTGTCTTGTTTGCTCTAACTGATTAATTGCAGCAATATGTGCCTGTTCCTGTGTCATGATGTCGTTTAACGACTGAATATCATTCTTTTTAATGATCTCTGTTTTCCGTTCTGCAAGCGACAAAAGGCTTTTATGACAGAGAAGCTCTTTTTCTAAAATGGTGCTTAGCATTTGAACCATACGTTGTCAGCTCACTTTTACTTTTTATAAAAATCAACTAATCCTTTTGCGATTTTCTTCGCATCAATTTGATACGTGCCGTTTTGGATTTGTTGCTTTAATTCATCAATTTTTTTCTGGCGCTCCGTAACGACTTGATTTGTTTGCTGCAGCTCTTTTGCCTGAGTTGAAATTTGCACTTCATCTCGCTTACCTGCTGCTTTCTCAATTTGTGCTAATTTGTCAATTTGCTTTTTATATGGATTAATACCTGATGTTCCTAATGGATTAATCTTCATTCCTTTCACCTCGTTTTTCCGTTTCGATTTACTTGTCTATAATATCGGTTATCTTCACATAAAGTTAACAAATCGAGCCAAAGATAAGCCGTTGCACCTATTAATAGTGTATTATACGTCGACCGCTTATTTCCTTTATCCTGCTTATATTTTCTTCTTTCTATCTAAGGATACAGGTCTAGCGATCTAGAAATGCTAATACCCTATTTTATTCCAAGTAAATCGTTTTATCTCCCTCCTCTACTTTCTCGTATTTTATGACTCGTTAAAATTTTTCGTATGATAAGCGCCTCGATTGGAGCGTCGTGATTCTTCTTTTTTTTCTTGATCCTCTAGAGATGTTAAATCGCGTTGTAGACTATTCCGGCAGCGGTCACAGATTTTCCCTTGTGAAATTAATGCGCCACACTGATCACACGGGTAGCCAAGATTCGGAAACTTCGTGATTTGCAGTCTTCCTTGTTTCACAAAACGAAAAATCATTTCCTCTGTTACTCCTGTCGCATCCGTGATTTGGCGTGAGGTCGCCATCCGGTTTTCGCGCTTGCGCATAAAGCTATACACAAGATCAAACTGACGGTCCTCTTCCTTGCGACACGAATCACACATACTGCGAAAGGCAGTCTTCATAAATAACTGGTTACATGATGGGCAGTTCGCAACTTCACTCATAAATCGTTCTCCCTTTCTCCTCGTCTCCTTTTTATATCGTTCCTTTGGCCTTGTTCCTTTAGCATTTTATAAAAAGATTTTCTAACCGCGAGCAAGCGTATAAGATGCTACTTCTGTTGCCCCAGCCTCAAGTAAGCTCCGCGCCGCAAGCCTTACCGTCGTCCCCGTCGTATAAATGTCATCAATCAATACAATGGACATTCCTTGTACCGCTCCAGGAGTGAGCACCGAGAAAATTTGCTCACTTTGCAGGCGTTGATTTCTAGACCGCTTCGACTGCTTTTCACTATGAAGACGGGTTAACACGTTTTTCGTCTTGATTCCTAACATCTCTCCTAACGCCTCTGCCTGATTAAAGCCTCGTTCGTATAATCGTTTTGCGCTTAATGGGATGGGAACGACAAGATGAGAAGGTAAAAATGATTGCTGATACACGTTTATCCATTTTACGCGAAACGCCTCCCGAAGCTTATAATCACCGCGAAATTTGAAGGTTGCGATAACGTCCTTCATCCATTCATTGTACGTATAAAGAGACACGTTTTTCGTCAGAGCATCTCCCCCTTCCTCCCAGCGCTTGCAGTCTAGACACTGACCGTTTTCTTGGTACACGGCTTCTAAAAGAAAAAGTGATCGTCCGCATCTACACGTATCACCACTAATAAGCTCAAATTTCTCCGTGCAGTCCGCACATATCTGTTCATTTTCTGCTTGCTGAATGAGAAAGCGCCACGTTGGCACATTGCGCATGACGTCGTGACAGATAAGGCAGCTAGTCATCAATTAGTCCACGTCCTTTCGCAAGCTTATTCATCGCTCCGATATGGTGAACGGCTCGCTTCATTTCCATCGTTTTTCCGTAATGAAAAAATGTAATCGTACCTGTTGGAAACGAGGCGCTTCGTCCCACACGTCCGGCAATTTGTATGAGTGCGCTTTCGGTAAAAATAGCGTCCTCAGCTCCTAATACGGCAACGTCGATGTTTGGAACGGTGACTCCCCGCTCGAGGATCGTCGTCGTTACAAGAATAAGAATGTCGCCTTTTCGAAAACGAGCCACCTTCTCTTTACGATTTGGGTCCTCGGAATGAACGCCTTCAACAGACGAGCAGAAGGTTTTAATACACGCAACAACGGTCTCCATAAGGTCAATTTGGGGAAGAAAAAGAAACACCTGTTTTTGTTCATCTATTCGCTGTTGCAGCCATTTTACAAGCACCGGGACAAGCCTCTTTTTCTTCAGTGCTTTTCGCCAGTTGCCGCACCACTGAAAGGTGGGAACCGGGATGGCGTGACGGTGATAGCGCGACGGGATCATAACCGCATTCCGTTTGCCTCGTTCTACTTCCTTTTGCCAAAGAAGACTCGGAGTGGCTGTTAAATACACAAGCGCTGAATCGTCCTTTCTCGCCTGCTTTACCGCATAATGAAGCATGGGTTCTGTTGTATAAGGAAAGGCATCGACTTCATCTAAAATAATCAGATCAAAGCTTTTATAGTATCGAAGTAATTGGTGAGTGGTGGATAACACAAGGGGAGCGGTTTTTGAGCGATCTGGACTACCTCCGTAGAGGGCAATGACATTGGTTTGTGAAAAGGCAGCCTGTAAGCGAGGCTTTAGTTCAATGATGACATCTGTTCGTGGACTTGCGAGGCATACGCGCAAGTTTTGCTTTAAAGCCGCTTCAATTCCTGGAAACAGCACCTCCGTTTTCCCTGCCCCGCACACCGCCCAAACGAGCAGCTCCTCGCGCTTGTTTATGCTTTTTATAACTCGCTGTGAGGCGTCCTGCTGTGGTGGAGATAATGTGCCGGACCACGTCATTACAGGAGGTGTCTGTGCTGCTGGTAATGGTCCTGACCAGCTAACAAGCGGCGTGCATTCACTTACTCTTCCCATCATTAGGCATAGCCTGCAATAACGGCAATCTTCTTTGCACCTCGCACACGGAAACTGCCCAAAGGAGCTACTATTCCCACAGCGCTCACACCTACCATTTGCAATCCCCTTACGATAGAATATGCATCCGTTTTGGTAGTGTTCATGTAGTTGATTCGTAGAAAAGGATAGTTCTTCAAGTAAAAGCTGCTTGCCAACAAGAATGTGTTGAAGCTCAGGTGAGTATGAAAAATGAGGATTATAAGCTGGGGTGTTCCAATGGGGAATTTGTGAAATGGGTCGAAGCGTAGACTGCTGTTCAGCGAGTGGTTCGGGTATAAGCTCATCGTTTACAAGTGCGAATCGCATAAAGCATCACTCCTTTTAATTGTCGTTCGCTTCTATTATACGACAAGTTGGGGCAGTAGCAGTAATTTACCGCTGTCACCGCCGAGATTACCGATTCGATCGATTAATTCGCTTATTTAACCGATAGACTCTCAATTCAATCGATTAATTCACGCATTCGACCAATAGACTCCCAAATTTAATCGATCCATTCATTTCCCCCCCACCCTTTTTATCTACCAACTAAAAAACCACCCCGCACGATGCAAGGTGGTTTCATCATTTATTTTTCATACCAGCCGATTCCGATTGCACCTTCGCCTAGGTGTGTACCGATTACAGCTCCGAAATAGGAGGTGCTGAATTCGACAGTTGGGAATTGCTGCTGTAGCTCTTGTAGAATTTCCTCTGCTTCGTGCGGACGATTGGCGTGAATAATGACGGCACGGATCGGACCTTTTGCTTTCACGTCTTCACCAAGCAGATCGTAAATGCGCTTTAGCGCTTTTTTACGCGTGCGGATTTTTTCAAATGGAACGATTTTTTTATCGACGAAGTGAAGAAGTGGTTTGATTTGTAGAAGGCTTCCCATAATAGCCTGCGTGGCTGACAAACGACCGCCGCGCTGTAAGTGTCCGAGGTCATCGACCATAAAGTAGGCACGAACAGATGGCATCATTTCATCAAGACGAGCCATAATGTCATTCACATCACGCTCTTCCTGTGCCATTTTCGCTCCTTCAATTGCGTAAAAACCTTGTACCATACAGCTAATCTCAGAATCAAAGGCACGTACGTCAATACCTTCTACCATATTGCCTGCTGCGACAACGTTTTGATATGTACCGCTGATGCCGCTTGAAAGTGTAATCACAATCGCAGCGTCATAGTCTTTTGATAGCTCTTCGAACAACTCAACGAATTGACCAATCGGTGGCTGTGATGTGGTAGGAAGAGCTTTATGTTCGCGAACTAATTCAAAGAATTCCTCTGCTTCTAAATCTATGTCTTCACGATAGGTTTCGCCATTGATGATGACGCTCAATGGGATCATGCGGATATTCCATTTTTCACGTTCTTCTTTCGAAATATAGGCTGTACTATCTGTAATAATGGCTGTTTTCATAGGTTTATTCCATCCTTTTATTTTTGTAAAAAGATCTTTATTTCAGTCAGGCTCACATTCTCATGCTCGCCTTGTCCTTGTAATCACTTTTCCTATTGTACAATATTTCCCTAGCCTTTGCATTATTCCTCCTTAAGCGAAGCGACTCCACAAAAAAAGAAAGTGAGCGGCCGCCACTTTCTCACGTATAAATATTTACAAGTAGCCCCTGTACCTCACCAATCTTTTGCAGGATGGCTAAATGATCTTTTTCCTTATTCAGAACCTCATTGGTCAATTCTGTTAGCTTTTGATCAACGGCTCGAACGGTTTTATAAGTAGAAAAAGCGCCCTGATGATTAAAATCTCGTTGTTGATTCAATTCAAGACCATTATTGACCGCTTCGTCCATAAACTCCTTCACGAGCTTCTTATATTTACGCAGTGCGTCGACCGTATGATTTTTGGCAAGCACCTCGCCTTGTACGTTCAGGTCTTCCATCATTCGCTGCAGGCGCTCGTACGTCACTTCCTGTTTTTTCTTTCCTAACACCTCTGTAAAACCAACGGAATCCGTTAGCTCCTTCCCTTGAAGCTTTGAGGCTTGAAGAGAAGGTCGATTTACGCGCTGAACTTCCATATCATCACTCACTCCGTTTTCTCGTCACTGTTTTCCACTTGGTGAATAAACGCAAACAGCTCGGCAATTACCGCATAAAGTTGGGGCGGGACACGCTCTCCTAGATCGACTTGCAGTAACTCTTTCATCAAGAGCGGATCACGCTGAATGGCCACTTTGTGTTCCTCTGCAAATCGGAGCACCTGCTTAGACGCGGCTTCTGCTGCTAGTGAATCATCCACCGATTTGTTTTGCGACTGTCCATTTTTTGAATAATTCATATAAGATAATCAAACCCTTCCTTCGTTTCACGAACAGAAGTCGATTGTTCTTTCTTTACATCCTCATCTACTGATTGAAACGCTTGCTGCTGAACGCTTGTAATACGAAGTCCCAAGTACCCCAGTCCCTTTTTCATTTGCTCGGCTAACCCAGTGGCTTTTTCGAGTAGATCTGGTTGATCATGCTTTAAGGTAAGCGTAGCATCTCTGTCTTGAATCGTTAACAAAATGCCCATTCGACCAAGCTTCGCTGTTTCGAACTCTACATACATACTACAATTTTGCCAGTCAATTGTCCCTTCATTTTTTTGCGATTGAATAAAAATTTTCATATCCTGTGCTTCTGCTTGCAGTAAAACCGGTAGTTGAAAAAACAAGCTCTGCATGTTTCCACCCTGATCCTGCTTACTTAAAAGCTGCTGACCGGTAATATGCTGAACCGCCTGTTCAGCTTGTGTGACTGCTTTTACACTAGCCTCAGAAGTACTTGAAAGCAATGCCTGCTTTACGCTCTGCTGTACTGCACTTCCTTGCTTTAAAACCGCACGTTGCCAAAGCTCACGTTCGTCTTGAAGACCCGTTTTCCGAAGAGTTTCGTACACTTGTCGCGGAGTCGCGGAATCTTGAGTAAGAACAGGTCTATGACTCTCATTTTTTGTTAGCAGTCGATCTTGCACAAGGTGCACCATTTTGACTTGAGAAGGCTTGTAGTCAGCTGATGTGATGAGCTGTTTTACTTGTTGGACGATCTTGCTCGCCTCAGCTGTGTTCCCAAGCGAAATTTGCTTTTTCGCCTGTTGCAAAAGCGTGCTCGTTTCTAACACATTCTTTTCTGTCTTCATATCCGCATACAGCATAAAGTCACTCTTCATAAGCGTCTGATCAAGCTTTTTAATCGTCGTATCGAGCCATTTTTTCGCCTGCTCTGGCGATGCGGCTGGAAGCTTCTGTTCGATATGCTGAAGACTTGCCTCAACGGAGCGCTTCATACTCGAAAACTGCTTCGTTGCCTCTTGAAGCTCCTTTGAGATAAACGTTACAATGACATTCTTTGTTTCGGCTGAAAGTGGTGGAATTGAATTTAAGATAGAATTCTGTGCAACACTCATCGTTTCTAAATCAGAGGTGGGCCTCACGCCGTCGGTTAAAGAGTCAGATTCAATGATCCTCTCTGATTGTGAATTTGCAGGAATCGTATGATTTAGATCACCGGGTTGAGCAGAAACAGCGTTTGTCGAGAGAGATTTTTCCTCACTGTTCTTGAATGTTACTTCGTCGCTTTTCAAAAGAGTAGGAGCTAACTGTTCTACAGCTTTCATTTGAATAGCGTTCTCTCTTTTATTACTATGCGAGAGGGGTGGTTCTGGTTGTACCTTGCGCGGTGTTTCTAACTTGGTGCTGTTCGTAGACGGGTGCGCTGACTTTATATCAATAGACTCATCCCTATTTCTTGCTTTTGATGATTCTTCTTTTTTAGGAGTACTAGAGTTCACTTCAAGATTCTGTTTTTCATTTCCTTTTAATGCTTCATTTATCGCCTTTTCGATTAGGTTTTCAATCTCAGGGAACATCATAGAATCAGTGCCGATCTTTGGTGTCTCTTTTCCGAAAAGCGCAGCCATAATCGGCTGGAAAAATCGATTTTCAAGCGGGTATTTTTTATCAAGCATCATACCCAGTGCTTCTATTTTTTCTTTTGGCGTTCCGTTCGTTTGAGATAGTAATGCTGCTACCTTCCGAAGAGTTGTTTCATTAATCGGATAGCCAGCCTTTTTTAACGTAGAAAGGAGCTGCTGAATGTCCTTTGAACTACCTCCTTCAAGTACGTTCTGAAGCAGGTTTGGGGGAAAAGACTTTTCAGCGGGTGCTTCTACGATCGTTCCCTTCCACTGCCCTTCTGCCGGGATATCCGTTATCTTTAAATAAACGTTTGTTTGATTTTTAAGATCTCCATCGATGGTTATTTTCACAGCCTGTCCGTTTAGCGAGACGATGGCTTCATTGTCACTGAGCACTTTCTGGATGTTTACTTTTACGGTGTCTCCTACTTGAATGAGAGGGTCCCCTTTTCCAGATGGAAGCCCATAATTACCAAAGTTCGGTTGAATTTGCACTGCTACCACACTCCAGGTTCGTTCGAATTCGTCCTTTTTACTATCGGATGGTTTTGAGAAAATTATATGAGAGAAGGAGAAATTCGTGCATAAGTAGGTAGGTAAAAAGTGCGGATTTTTAGGAGCGGCAGTTTTTCATGCTTATTCCATTTCCAATCGGGTAATAAATAAACATAGAAAAAAAGCCAGACTCAACAGAGCCCGGCTTTTCCTATTTTTATCGAACTTCTACCCAACCGTTTTTAATCGCAACTACTACAGCCTGCGTACGATCGTTTACGTTCATTTTTTGAAGAATGTTACTTACATGGTTCTTAACCGTTTTTTCACTAATGTATAATGATTCTCCGATACCACGGTTACTTTTACCGTCTGCTAGTAATTGAAGAACTTCACACTCACGACGAGTTAGTAGATGTAGTGGGCGACGAATTTCAACTTCTTCGAACCCAACTGCTGAAGACTGACCTTGTTGTGCTAAGCGACGATATTCTTTTACAAGACTATGCGTTACTTTCGGATGTAAATAAGAACCACCCTCTGCGACAACTTTAACTGCTTCAATCAGCGCATCTGCATCCATTTCTTTTAATAGGTAACCACGTGCTCCCGTTTGAAGAGCGTGCGTCACGTATGTTTCGTCATCGTGGATCGATAAGATAATAACCTTTGTTTCAGGATTATCTTCTACTAATTGCTTCGTTGCTTCTACACCGTTCACAGATGGCATATTAATATCCATAATGACTACATCAGGGTTATGCTCTGCTACTAATTGAAGAGCTTCTGAACCGTCGTCACCTTCTGCTACGACTTCAAAATCTTGTTCAAAATCTAGAATTCGTTTTACACCTTCACGGAATAATTGATGATCATCAATTATAACAATATTCGTTTTCATGCGTTACTCCTCCCCAACACAACCTACACCTCATGTATTTAACTACTCATTTTCATTCTAATGTTTGTGACAAGGCCACCTGAATTAAAATGGTTGTGCCTTTGCCTTCACGAGAGTTGATATTGATTTTTCCATCTAATAAATCAACTCGTTCTTTCATTCCGATTAATCCGAAGGAATCTTCCTTCTTTTGTTCGATTTTAAATCCTTTTCCATCGTCCTTCACTAAAAGAATAACATGGTTTTTGGAAATTTCAATCTTAACCTGTATTTCCGAAGCTTCTGCATGCTTTAGTGCATTAGTCACGGATTCTTGGACAAGGCGAAATAATGCTACCTCCAATTTTGAAGGAATTCGGACTTCTTGTCCAATGGAAATAAACGTTATTCGCGGATTTCCGTTGTTGTACTCCTCAATTGTGGCTAGATATTTGCGTAATGTGGGAATTAGGCCTAAATCATCCAGTGCCATCGGTCTTAAATCATATATGATTCGACGCACTTCATAAAGAGCAGATCTTACCATTTTTCGCAAATCCCGAATTTCTTGTAGGGCTTCCTCAGGGCTTCGTTCGCGATATACACGTTCTACAAGCTCTGAGCGAAGCATAACGTTCGCCAACATTTGAGCAGGACCATCATGAATTTCACGAGAAAGTCGTTTTCTCTCTTCCTCCTGCGCTTCAATAATGCGGAATCCAAAGTATTCTTTTTCAATCGCGTCCTCAACGATCTCTCCGACCTGCTTCAAATCACTGTTTAGGTAATTTAATACGACCGTAATTTGACCAGCGAGATGATCGGCGCGCTGAATCGTTTCAGACAGAGCTTTTAATCGTCTCTCTAACTCGTCCCGACGTTGTCTCAGCTGCTGTTCATTTTGTTGATTCATTAAAAGCTTCGTTTGTAACTCATGCGCCTTTTCATACGCGTCGCGCACTTCAGGCTCAGAGTAGATTTTAAAATGACGACTTACTTCAGACAGACGTCTACGAGCCAGTCTTGCGTGAAGCTCTAGCTTCTCCCCTTCAGCAATCGTTGATAATACCTGCTGTTTTAGGTCATCTAGTTCCTTCTTAATTCGTTCATACTCTTGTCTTGCGTCTTCTGCAATTAAGTAGATTTCACCTTTGCTGTCATCTACGGTTTGAATAATATTGTCTAAAATTAAATCAAGCGATTCGCCTGTTAATCGTTTTTTTGCCATACTGTCACCTCATGCAAGGTTGCTTGCTGAAAACTCATTCAGTGGTATACACACAGAGTGTCCTTATACCTTTCGTGTGAAGAGCTGTCTTTATAAGGATAGATCCACTATTTTTTGAAAAAAAGGTTTCCTTTACCTTATCATGTACAAATCGCTTCCCCAACTAGCATGAAAAATGAACTCAGCGCTAATGTCGTTATTTGCAGCATGTATAATAGACGCTTTATAATAAAGAAAGGTTACAGGATTCGTTAAAAATCGACATAACATTGCGAAACCGATTCACTATCCTGTTCAACATTCTGAGGCTAAACCAGTGTGCGTTCCAGAGAGAACAACCTCTTGTTTAAAATACGGATGTCTGTCAGAATAGAGAATTTGACATCTACTATATACCCACATTTCCCAAAATATAACTCACAAATTGAAGGAGGCTTTCCTAATGTTACCTCACTATTATACCGTAAAAGAATACGGAGAACATGAAATCGTTATTCAAAAATCACGTTTTATTTGTCATGCAAAACGGGCAACTACTGAACAAGAGGCACAGGAATTTATTCAAGAGATCAAGAAAAAGCATCGTGACGCCACACATAACTGTTCTGCCTACTTGATTGGAGAGAACGATCAGTTCCAAAAAGCAAATGATGACGGTGAACCGAGCGGCACGGCTGGTGTACCGATGCTAGAAGTGCTAAAAAAGAAAGGTCTAAAAGACACGGTTGTCGTTGTAACACGCTATTTCGGTGGCATTAAGCTCGGCGGAGGCGGACTCGTTCGAGCATATGGTGGCTCTGTTTCTGAAGGTCTTCAGGCCATCGGCATCGTAAAACGAACGCTTATGCGAGTTATGCATACAAAAGTGGATTATACGTGGCTTGGCAAGCTTGAAAACGAGCTTCGTTCCTCCGTTTACGACGTAAAAGAGATTCACTATGCAGACGCAGTCGAAATTGAAACCTATGTCGAAGATGCTGAAACAGAGGCATTCACAGCTTGGATGACAGATCTAACAAACGGCCAAGCAACCATTGAAAAAGGCAAGCAAACCTACCTTGAACAAGACGTAAAATGAATGATTTACGAATGAGAAAAAATTATGTACAATGTAATTTAGCATCGCGACGTGCAGTGCTTCTGTAAAGATTTTTGACAATGAATGAATAGAGACGATATCATAAAAATAAAGCGATGAAAAAAGAAAATCTTTTTCATACATACTTAAACCACTCTGTGGTAAATGCTCTGCGCTACTCCCCACTTTTTTTAAAAAAAGTGGGGTTTGTAGCCGATTAAGTTTGAAGATGCTTTTCTCTGTCACTTATTCAAAACCGCGTAATATCTTTCAAATGACAAAACAAAGAGATGTTTGGAAGGAAAAAGCGCGCGACATGCAATTCTGTATATTTTGTAAAAGGTCAAACTACCGAAAATTGTATAAAGGAGAACTTGTATGCCTGAATTTAAGCGATATCAGAAGAAAGTAAACAAGCGAAAGCGCAGAAAGAGACTGTTTCTTCTGTTTGCATTACCGATCTTACTTGTTGGTTTAAGTGCCACTGCTTATGGCTCCTATTTGTTTGCCAAAGCAAAATCCGTCGTGAACGACTCATTCGAAGCAGTCGGTGATCGACACAAATCACCACTTCGTGATAAGCAGGTTGACCCGAAGAAAGACAACTTCTCTATTTTGTTTATGGGTGTCGATGATAGCGACTCTCGAAAGTTTGGAAACAATACGAGAACCGATGCCTTAATTTTGGCAACATTTAATAAAAAAGATAAATCCGTTAAAATGGTTAGTATCCCGCGTGACGCTCGCGTGTACATTCCAAAAGAGGATCGTCGAACGAAGATCAATCACGCATACGTCTCAGGTGGAACAGCTGGAACGATTGATACAGTCGAAAACCTGTTTCACGTACCGGTTGACTACTACGTAAAAATAAACTTTAAAGCATTCATTGAAATTGTGACCGCCCTTGACGGCATTGAATTCGATGTTCCGTATGATATGGTCGAGAAAAATTCACATGATAAGCATAACGCCATCGTGTTGGAAAAAGGAAAACAAGTGCTGAACGGGGAAGAAGCGCTCGCTGTTGCCCGTACACGCAAACAAGACAGTGATATCTACCGCGGACAGCGTCAACAGGAAATTATGAAAGCCATGATTTCAAAAGCCGCAAACATTAGCTCCATCGGTAAATACGGAGACCTAATTGAAGCAGTTGGAAACAATATGAAGACGAACTTAACGTTTGGTGAATTGTTATCGTTCTATGATTACGCAGCAGAAGGCTCCAATATTAACATTGAGAACTTCACGATTAAAGGTGACGATGATACGATTAACGGCATTTACTATTACAAACTAAATGATGAGTCCGTAAACGACATTTCAGATACGCTAAGCAAGCATTTGGAGGTTCAAAGATCCACTTTTGAGCCTGAACAACAATAAAATCAATACTCAACAGCAAGCGGTAAAAAGCCGCTTGCTTTTTTATTGACTTCACAAAAAAGCCCCAGAGCTAAGCTCTGGGGCTTTTTTCAATTTCGCAACTTGAACACACGTACCATATTCAATATTGGACGATAGTTCTTCCCAACGAGTCCGATCTTTTCTACAATAATTTCGATGGCGAGGGTTAAAATAGCTAATACTAAGAATGAACCCCACATCGTTACTTTCGAGAAGATAACAGCAGCTAAACCAAATATTGCGCTCATGCCGTAAATGATTAGCACAGTTTGGCGATGACTATATCCAAGATTTAATAAACAATGATGTAAGTGTGATTTATCCGGTGCAGATAGTGGTTTTTTATTCACTACGCGTCGAATAATGGCAAAGAATGTATCAGAAATCGGTACACCAAGCACAATAACAGGAACGATGAAAGAAATAATCGTAACGTTTTTGAACCCTAGCAGTGACAAGACGGAGATCATATACCCTAAGAAAAGAGCACCAGTGTCTCCCATGAAAATTTTCGCCGGGTGGAAGTTGTACACTAGGAAGCCTAATGTTCCACCGAGAACGATCATTCCCATACTTGCAACGAACATGTCACCTTTCATAATCGCCATACCAGAAATGGTAATGAGTACGATTGATGACACACCTGCTGCTAATCCATCTAAACCGTCAATTAAGTTAATGGCATTTGTAATTCCGATAATCCAAAGCATTGTCAATGGAATGCTTAGAAAACCAAATTCAAGTGTACCGCCAAAAGGCAAGTTAACAAAATCCACTTGTACGCCGCCATATACAACAACGATCCCAGCTGCTAGCACTTGACCTAACAATTTGATCTTCGCTGAAAGCTCGATCATATCGTCTAGCACACCGGTAATGATGATGATGGTACTACCGATTAACATCGCATCTACCTTCACATATTGGCTATTTGGAGTCAGGATAAAGTAACCAATTAAAAAACTGATATATATCGCTAATCCGCCTAAACGAGGCATGATTTTTTGATGTACTTTTCGATTGTTCGGTTTGTCTGTTGCTCCTATTTTAAAGGCGAGCTTTTTGACAAGAGGCGTTACGAGTACGGAGGCTATAAAGCAAATC